>NZ_JBVHLU010000021.1:0-141435 GCF_055558835.1 Embleya sp. NPDC025285 | reverse complement strand
ACGGCCAGGCCCAGTACTGGGCACCCGACCTCGCCGCCGCCCGCGACGTCCTGATGGCCCACTACGACCACACCTACGTCGTGCCCGGCGAGAGCGCGCCGCGCAAGGCGGTCACGAAGGACCCGTCCGACCGCGACGTCCGCGAGTTCCCGCACACGATCGCCGACAGCGACTTCACCACCGTCGGCCAGATCTTCTCCGCGGAGCACAACCCGGACCGCAAGAAGCCGTTCGACATCCGGACCGTGATGCGCGCGCTCTCCGACCAGGACCATCCGGTGCTGGAGCGCTGGGCGGGCATGGCCGACGCAGACACCGCGGCGGTGCAGGACGTGCACATCGGCGGGCGGCCGGTCTGCCTGATCGGCATCGAGTCTCGGCCGGTTCCGCGACGCGGTTTCCCGCCCACGGACGGCCCGGACACCTACACCGCCGGCACCCTGTTCCCGCAGTCCTCGAAGAAGACCGCCCGGGCGATCAACGCCGCCTCCGGCAACCGGCCGCTCGTGGTGCTGGCGAACCTCTCCGGGTTCGACGGATCACCGGAATCCATGCGCAAGGTCCAGCTCGAGTACGGCGCCGAAATCGGCCGGGCCATCGTCAACTTCGACGGTCCGATCGTGTTCTGCGTGATCTCGCGCTACCACGGCGGCGCGTTCGTGGTCTTCTCCAAGGCACTCAACCCGAACATGACCGTCCTGGCCCTGGAGGGCTCGTTCGCGTCCGTACTCGGCGGCGCCCCGGCCGCGGCCGTCGTCTTCTCCGGCGAGGTCAACAACCGCACCGCGACCGACCCGCGGGTGACCGGGCTACAGGCCCGGGTCTCGGCGGCCGGCGGCGCCGAGCGCGCCGCGCTCAACGCGCTGCTGGCCGAGACCCAGTCCGCCGTCCGGGCGGAGAAACTCGGCGAGGTCGCCGCCGAGTTCGACCGGGTGCACAGCATCCGGCGTGCGGTCGAGGTCGGTTCGGTGGACGCGATCATCAGCGCCGCCGAACTGCGCCCGCGGATCATCGAGGCCATCGAGGCCGGCATCGCACGCTGACCGTTGGATCGGTGCCGCTCGGCGGCGCCGATCCGAGGCGATCACCACCCTTGCGGGTGAGACCGTTGCCCATCGGGCAGCGGCCTCACCCGCACCCGTCGTCGACGAAGGGCCGTCGGCGGCCCGGACGGGCTCGGTACGCCGTCCCGGGTCCGCTCATCGAGCGCCGGATCCCGAATCGATGACCACCACGCGCGCCCACTCGGGCGGCGTGTCCGGTACGTAGTCGGGATCGTTCTCGTACCGGGACGATCTCCGCTCTCGGGGGAACAGGCCCACCACCGTCCGGCACGGCGGTTGCGTGGCCGGCCACGGTGTCTGCCCGTCGGTCAGCACGACCACGACGTCCGGTCGGGGCCGGGTGTGCAGCGCCTTCACGAAGCCGGTGCGCAGGTCCGTACCCCCGCCGCCGATCAGCGCGATGCCCTCCTCATGGCACAACGATCGTGCGAAATCGGCCGCCGCGTCGCACGGCACGACCGTGACCATGTCCCGACGGCCGCCCACGGCACGGGAGATCGCGGCCACCTCCAGGAGCGCGCTGCCCAGTTCGGCGTCGCTGACCGACCCGGACGTGTCGATGACCACCGCCACCCGAGGCGGCCTGCGCCGCAGACTCGGCAGCACGACGCCGGGCAGGCTCACCGAGCGCCGCGCCGGCCGGCCGTACGAGTAGTCCTGCCCCGCGCCGGACCCGGAACTCGCCGAACGCACGGCCGCGCCCAGCAACTCCCGCCACGGCTGCGGCGGATGGAACGCCTCCTCCGCCCAGCGCCGCCACCCCTTCGGCGCGTCCCCCGGACGGGCCGTGATGCCCTGCGCGACCCGGAACCGAACGGCGTCCCGTTCCTGCCCGCTGAGCCCGTGCGCGCCGTCCGGTCCCAGGTCCCACTCCCGTTCCAGCCCGTCGGCACCGCTGCCGCAGTCCAGCCAGACCATGCTCTGTGTGAGCCGCCCGAGCCGGAACAGGCGCAGGTAGTCCTCCATGAGTTCGCCGCGGGGCAGGTGCAACGCCTCTGGCACGACCGCGCCTTCGGGCCGGACCAAGCCGTCGCCGAACACGTCGTCGTTGATCTCGCAGTCCGCGGCGATGTTGATTCGCAGTCGCTCCCCCGGGCCGTGCAGTTCGCGCTCGCGGGCGACCCGGTCTCCGCGTCCGTGATGGTCGCGCAGCAGGTGCGACACCTCGTGCACCCACACCCCGGCGAGTTCCTCCAACGGCATGCGGTCCACGAACCTCGCCGAGACATAGCACCGCCAGTGCCGGTCGACGGCCATCGTCGGCACCGACCGCGACTCCACGATGTGCAGGGCGAACAGCGCCGTGGCCAGGTACGGCCGGACCCGGGCGGCGTACAACCGGGCGGCGTAGAGCTTGTCCAGGTCCAATGTCCCCGGCGGGCCCGATCCGCCCGGCGTGCCCGGCGTCATCGATCGGCCTTCGCCGCGACGCCCGCCCGCTCCGCCGCGCGCTCGGCCCGTCGGGACAGCGACACCGCTCCGGCGAGCCGATCGATCGACGCCGGTACGTCCCAGTCCTCGTGCCGCAGCGCGGCCAGGGTGCTCGCGGGCACGACCACCAGGTCCGGCGCGCCGGTGTCCAACGCCCGGACCAGGAGCGCCCACGCAGCGTCCCACCGGGCCTTCTCCGGGCGCTTGCGGACCGCTTCCACGACGCCGTCGAGTACGGCTTGGCGCAGATCCCCGCGCTCGGGCAGGACGGCGCTCGCCGGGTCGGCGAGCAGGTCCTCGGGGTCCGGGAGGTCCATCCGGTCCAGGCCGGCCAGCAACTCCAGCCCGGGGCCGTCTCCGACGGCCCCTCGGACCAGCAGGGACAGCACCTCGCGGGTGGATCCGGCCGCGGTCGCGAAGGCGGTCAGAAACAGCGCCATCTCCCAGCTTCGCGGGGACGGCCAGGGGCCGCCCCGACGGGTCTCGCCGCTGGGCAGTCGGTGTACCAGTGCCGGGCGGGCGGTGAGGAGCCCGCACACCGCGCGGCGGGCGAAGGCCACCGACTCCGCGAGTCGTTCCGGGTCCAGGGTGGGCAGGGTCGCCCGGGGCCAGACCCCGCCCAGGCCGCGGACCACCACCTCGTGGTCGTGGGTCCACCGCAGGTGTACGAATCGATTGGCCAGCGGTGGGCTCAGCTCCCAGCCGTCGGCGGCCGAGGATCGCGGATTGGCGGCGGCCACGATCCGTACCCCGGGCGGCAGTTGCAGGGCGCCGATCCGGCGTTCGAGCACCAGGCGCAGCAGCGCGGCCTGCACGGCCGGTGCCGCGGTGGACAACTCGTCCAGGAACAACAGTCCTCGGCCGGCCCGGACCAGGCGCACCGCCCAGTCCGGCGGGGCCATCGGCACACCCTGCTCGGCGGGATCGTCGCCGACGATCGGCAAACCCGAGAAGTCGGACGGCTCGTGCACGCTGGCGACCACCGTGGTCAGCGGCAGGTCCAGGGCCTCGGCGAGCCGGGTCAGCGCCGCGGTCTTGCCGATGCCCGGCTCGCCCAGCAGGAGCACGGGCAGGTCGGCGGCCACGGCCAGGGTCAGCGCCTCCAGTTGCAGGTCGGGGCGCGGCTCGGTGTCGGTCTCCCGCAGCAGGGCCAACAGGTCGCCGGCGACGTCGAGTCGGGAGGCGTGGGCGGGGTCGGCGTGGGGATCGGTTCGGGAGGCGCCGGCCGGGTCGGCGTGGGGAGCGGTGGTGGTGGCGGTCGGAGTGGATGTGGGCATGGTGGATGTGGGCATGTGCGATCACCTTCGGGTTCGTGAGGGGTCGAGTCGGTACGGGGACGGGAGTCCCCGGGGCATCGACCGGTGGTTTGGTGTCAGTGGGAGCGGCGGCGGCGCGGGCCGCGACGGTCCGGGCGGGGTCCGGGTTCGGTCAGCCCGGCCCGGAACAGCCCGTGGACGATCCGTCGTTGTGCGGCCGTCTCGAGTTCGTCGCGGAGCGCGCCGGCGCGCAGCAGCGCGTCGGGGCCGAGCAGGCCTTCGACGACGGCCAACGCCCCGGCGAAGTCGCCGTGGTCCAGGCGTTCGCGGACACCGGTCAGGCACTCCGGACGACGGTGCACCTCGTCGATGACCCGCAGACACGGCAGTGGGGTACCGGTGAGTGCGGCAAGCAGTTCCTCGCGGCGAATCTCGGCCGGGTCGTGGTCCAGCGGTACCAGCACTCCGTCGACCAGGCCGATCCGATGCCGGGCTCCCCGACACTCCACCGGACGCTCGGCCGGGGGTCCCGCCGGGTGTCCGGTGCGGGACGGCTCGGTCGGCGCGTGATCCGGGGCCAGTGCCGCGCCGACCAGCGGGTGCAGCCGATCCACGTCGATCGCGCCGGCCCGGATCAGTTCCAGGTCCGGCGGCACCCAGGTCGCGGCGTCGGGCAGGATCGTCGGCTCGGCGGCACGGGCGGACGCCGCCGAGATCCGCAGCACGGGCGGCCCGACATCGCCCCGGCCCGCGATCAGGTCCAGGGCGAGCCGATGTCGCACGCCGATCCGCGCGGTGACCGTGCCGGTGGATCGGCCCTCGGCTCGGAGCACGATGCCGGCCTCGGCCGCCCACCGGTCGACCGCGCAGCTCCGTCCCGCCGGCAGGGCCAGGGCCGGCCAGGGTTCGGGGAGCGCCTCGGCGGGGTCGTCGGCGGGCAGCCGGTCCGCCCCCGACCGGATCCGCAGTTCGCCGCTCCTGCGCGCGTCCCACAGGTGACGGTGCAGATCGAGACGAAAGCGTCGGTCGGGATGCGGGTGCGGATGCCGGCGTCGCTCGGCGTCGGCCGCGCGACGCGTTCCGTCCCACACCATCAGGCTGATCCGCTGACCGGCGTCCGCCCAGGCAGGCGGAGTCCGAGCCACCAGGTACACCGGGCCGCCACCCGCGCGATCCGGGTCGTCGTATCGGGCCAACGCCATGGTCAGCCCCGGGCGCAGCAGCCCGTCGGGGCCGATCCTCGGCATGTGCCAGCGCAACAGATCGGGAGCCAGATGGCGGAGATCGTCCCGGACCCGGGCCGCGAGCTCGCGGCCGTGGGTGCGTGCCAAGGAGCGGAGATCGAGATCGACATCGACGCGTGCCGCAGCGCACGCCCCCGACCAGTCCCCGGTATGCCGGCGGGCGGTGGCGGTGTCGATCATGGCGGGCGGCACGGCGAACTCACGCACGCGCAGCCACAAGGAAAGGCGGGAATCCCTGTTCGCGGTTCGAGTGAGCATCAGCACTCACTTCGCGCGGACGGGACCCCCAATCGGTTCACAACATGAGTGGTCATCGCGGGGGAGCCTATCGCTCCCGACCCGATCTGTCAGGTGCCGACGGCCCGGGCAGCCGCCAACTCCCCTCCACACCGGGCCTGTTCGGCGATGATCCCGGGGTCAGGCGCCCGTCGTCGAGCCGGGTCGGACGATCATCAGGACGACGACGATCGCCCACAGGAGGTTGAAGATGCCGGTGACCATGCTCAGGCGGGTCGCCATCGGGCGTGCCGTCTCCCCGGCGGAGGGCCCGCCGGCGGTCCCGAGCAACCGCTGCTGGTCGGGGAGCACGGCCAGGGCGAGGACGCCGGCGGCGATCACGGTCAGCACGAGTGACACGATCAGCCAGGCATCGGTGAGGACGCCGAGAGCGGCACCGGTGACGAGTCCGAAGCCCGGTACGGCGAGCCCGGCCACGGCGTAGCCGCGACAGACGCGGTGCAGCAGCGCGGCGATCGCGGCGGCCCGCCCGTTCGGGTCGTCGCCGCACGCCTGGAGTGCGTATCGCGGGAACATCGAGGCGGCCACGGCGATCGATCCGACCGCCAGGATCGCCGCAAGCACGTGCACGGACAACAACAGCTTGGTCACCGCGAGGTCTCCTGTTCGAAAAACGGGGCAGGGCAGGGCGAAGCGCAGCGGAGCGCGCCCGGCACCGACGTAGATACATTGCCTGCCAATACATACACCGCCTACAGCTTTTTTGGGTAGGCTGCCTACTCATGAAGACCGACGCGGTGCGCGGGCACCTGGACGGACTGTTGCTGGCCGTGCTCGAATCGGGGCCGTTGCACGGCTACGCGATCATCGCCGCGGTACAGCACAGGAGCGATGGCGCACTCGAATTGCGCACCGGCACGATCTACCCGGCGCTCCAGCGACTGGAGCGGCTCGGACTGCTGAGCAGCAGCTGGCACTCAGAGGGCGAACGGCGGCGGCGCTGCTACGAACTCACCGACGCGGGACGGCACACCCTGGCCGGCGAGCGCACGGCGTGGCGCGAGTTCACCAAGGCGATCGGCTCGGTCCTGAACCCCTCCCCGTCGCCCGGGCCGGCGGCGACATGAGCGCGGGCACCGGCCACGTCGACCCCATCGGCGACCATGTGGCGGCCCTGACCGCCGTCCTGCGCGGACCGGCTCGCGCCAAGGCCCGGATGATCGAGGAGATCCGCGACGGCCTCACCGACACGGCCGCCGCCCACGCCGACGACGGAATGCCCCACCCACGCGCCGCCCACCAGGCGGTACGCGAGTTCGGCAGCGTCGAGGAGATCGCGCCGAGCTGCCAGCGCGAACTGACCATCGCCCAGGCCCGGCACACCGCCGGCACGGTGGCCCTCACTGCCCCTGTCCTGATCGCCTGTTGGTACCTGGCCCGTATCGCCGGCCACGATCGTTCCTGGCAACTGCCGCACGTGGCACAACTGTTGGCCGTACATCTGGCCGCCGTCGCGACCGTCGCCGCGCTGCTGGCCGGCACCACCCTGGCCGCCACCGGCGCGCTCGCCCGCCGGCTGCCGACACCCGAGCGGCTGCCGCTCGTGGTCGGCTGGGCCGCCGGTATCGCCGGCGTCGCCATGGCCGTCACGACCCTCGCCCTCGCCACCGCCTCGCTCCTGGCCACGAATTGGCCCCTGCTCGCATGCGCCGGCACGCTCGCCGCCGCCTCGCACGCGGTGATGGCGAACTCGGCACGTGCCTGCCGACACTGCGCCCACCTGTCCGCCGCAACCCCCGCGCTGCCGTACGGGTGACACCGGTACCCGCCGAAGCGTGGTCGCGGGCACGCAAGGCGCGATCGCGGGGCGTGGCGCCGCTTCGATCGGGTGATCGCGTCGCGCCCCGCCATGGGCAGGACCGTCACACGTTCGAGGCACCCGGCCGTACGGCCGTCACACGTTCGAGGCACCCGGCTCGCACGAACCGCCGGTCCCACGTCTCCTGAGGACAGGGCGGCGTGCCGCCCTCGCCCAGATCGTCGATCCGGACCGGGAGCGCCATGTCCGTCCACACACCAGGCTCCGGCACCGCACACCCGCCTGCCGATCGAATCGGCATCGCGGATCCCGACCCGAGTCCGGAGGCCCTGCGATGACCTCCAAGGCGGGAACCGCCACACGCCGGGCGAACCCGAAGGTCGCCACCCGCAGGGCTCCGTGCCCCACCCCCCGGGAGCGGGCCGAAAAGGGCCGGGCGGCGCGGGCGAACGCGTCCCGTTCCAGTCACGCCGAATACGCGCCGACCCGGCAGCGGCCGGATCCGGTCGACGTCATCGAGAAGCAATCGGCCTCGCGGGTACCGGAGTTGGTGCCGATCCGCTACGGCCGCATGTCCGAGTCGCCGTTCCGGTTCTATCGGGGAGCCGCCGCGATCATGGCCGGCGACCTCGCCGGTACGCCGATGTCGGGCCTTCGGGCCCAGGTGTGCGGCGACGCGCACATGCTGAACTTCCGACTGCTGGCCTCGCCCGAGCGACTCCTGCTCTTCGACATCAACGACTTCGACGAGACGTTGCCCGGCCCGTGGGAGTGGGACGTGAAGAGGCTGGCCACCAGTCTCGTCATCGCGGGACGGGAGAACGAGTACACCGACCGCGAGCGCGCCGACATCGTCCGCACCACCGTGCGCTCCTACCGCGAGCAGATGCGCCGCTTCGCCGCCATGGGCGACCTGGACGTGTGGTACGCCAAGGCCGACTCCGAGCTACTGCGGGACCTGGCGTCGGGCCGGTTGCACAAGCGCGGTCGCAAGCGGCTCTCCAAGACTCTGGCCAAGGCGCGTACCCGGGACAGCCTCCAGGCGTTCGGCAAACTCACCCACATGGTAGACGGCAAGCCTCGCTTCATCTCCTCGCCGCCGTTGATCACCCCGCTCTCCGAGTTCGTGCCCGCCGGCGATCCCGACGCGATCGAACGCCGACTCGGCGATCTGGTCGACCGCTATCGCCGCACCCTGCGATCCGACCTTCGACACCTGCTGGGTCGGTACACCGTGGTGGACATGGCCCGCAAGGTCGTCGGCGTCGGCAGCGTCGGCACCCGATGCTGGATCCTGCTCCTGCTCGGCCGGGACGAAGGGGACCCGTTGATCCTCCAAGCCAAGGAGGCCGACGAGTCGGTACTGGCCGCCCACGTCGGCGCCGGCGAAACCGCCACCCAGGGAGAGCGGGTCGTCGCCGGCCAGCGCCTGATGCAGTCCGCCGGCGACATGCTCCTGGGCTGGGAACGGGTCGACGGGATCGACGGCCGCAAACGGGACTTCTACGTAAGGCAGTTGCGCGACTGGAAGGGCATCGCCGAACCCTCGCTCATGGTCCCGCGGGGCATGCGCGCGTTCGGCGAACTGTGCGGCGCCACCCTGGCCCGCGCCCACGCCCGATCCGGCGACCGCATCGCCATCGCCGCCTACCTGGGCGGCGGCGACAGCTTCGACCGAGCTCTGACGACGTTCGCCGAGGCGTACGCCGACCAGAACGAGCGCGACCACGCGTCTTTGCTGAAGGCCGTCGAAACCGGCCGCGTCACCGCCGAAAGCGCCTGAAGCCCCGCCGATCCGCGGCACTCCCGGCCCGGTCCGGCTCGGCCCGGTCGGTCCGAGCCGGACCGGGTCGAGCCGGGCCGCGCCGCGTCGCGCCGGGCACGCGACGATCGCGGCGGTTGTCGCTCCCGTCGAAGAGCTCCGCGCGTAGGTGCCCGCGCGGCCGGGGGCCGCTCGGCGCGGCCGGCGGTTCGATTCCGGGTGCGGTGTCCCGTTGGTCTTTTCGGGTCTGTGCCGGATGCCGTGTGACGTGTGTCAGTCCCTTGTAGCAGCCACCTGTCGGCCGTACCTTGCCGGGCATGGACATGGAATTGCGCCATCTGCGCACCATTCGGGCGATCGCGGATGCGGGCAGTCTGACCCGCGCCTCCGCCGTGTTGGGCCTGGCCCAGCCCGCCCTCAGCACCCAACTCAAGCGGATCGAAAAGGCCCTGGGCGGCGCCCTGTTCGAGCGCGGCCGCGAGGGCGTGACGTTGACCCCGCTGGGCGAACTGGTCCTGGACCGGGCCCGGGTGTTGTTGCCCGCCGCCCGCGAACTCCAGGAGGAGGCCGTCCGGTTCGCCAACCGAGGCGAGGTGACCCCCAAGTTCCGCCTCGGCGGAACCCACGGGCCGTTACTCGGCGGCCTGGTGGACCGCCTCGCGGAGGGCCATCGGGCCGACGCGGTCACCACGTACATGTCGTGGTCCAACCGGGAGTTGGCCGGCATGGTCGCCACCGGGCGGCTGGATTTCCTCTTGCTCGGCGCGTGCGGCGAGAGCCGCCCCGCCTACCACGACGGTCTCGCGTGGCGTGAGGTCGGCAACGATCCGGTCTTCCTGATGCTCGCGCTCGACCATCCGCTCGCCGGCGAGCGGGAGGCCGACCTTGCCGCGCTGGCCGGCGAGACCTGGGTGGTGGTTCCGGGCGAGGGGTGTTTCGGCGACTGCTTCTCCACCGCGTGCGCCCGGGCGGGATTCGCCCCGAAGGCGATCTACGAGACGGACGTGGCGTCGTGCGTGCACCTGGCCCAGGTCGGCCGCGCCGTCGGGTTGTGCAGAGCCACGATGCCGGCGACGCCCGGCATCGCCAGGGTGCCGCTGGCGGGCGTACCGCTGTCGTGGCGGCATCTGATCGGCTGGCATCCGCACGCTCCCGCCGCGCGGACCGCCGCCCTGGTGACCGCCCAGGCCCGCGCCGCGCACGCCGCGGCGGTTCGAGAGGCACCGCGCTACGTCGACTGGCTCGCCCGGCACGACGGATACGGCTACGGAACGGCGAACTGAACGCGTGCCGGCTCTCCCCTCGCCGACTGACGTCACATCAATCTCCGTCAAAGGCAAGGCACTTGGCTTCACGACGGGAGGTCGCGACCGGCCTGCGGCACAGCGCCGCCGGCCCACCCATAACACCGCGACAGGGGGTTGTTGACAGGTACCTCGACCCATCGCTCGCAGATACGTTTCTGTCGTCCCCACCGACAGGAGTCCCCATGCGCCTCAAGCGTGTCGCGGCCACGTCCTGTGCCGTTCTGCTCGCCGCCCTGTCCCTCGGCGGCACCGCCTCCACGGCCGGAGCGAGTCCCGTATCCCCCACCACGGACGACGCCCTCGTCGTCCCCGTCGAGCCGGCCCCCATCGCCCCCGAGGGTGTCGTCGAGGCACTCCAACGCGATCTGGGCCTCACCGAAACCGCGGCCAAGGCCCGCCTGGCCAACGAATACCGCGCGGCGATCCAGGAGCCCGCCCTGCGTCAACGCCTGGGCGCCGACTGGGCCGGTGCCTGGTTGAGCGGCGATTCCGCGCAGTTCGTGGTCGCCACCACCGACCGGCGCGATGTGCGCACCATCGAGGCGAACGGAGCGACCGCCCGCGTGGTCGCGCACTCGCTCGCCGACCTCGATCGAGTCCGCGAGGCGCTCGACCGCTCCGCGCTGCGCCGGACACCGGTCGACACCCCGCTGTGGTATGTCGACGTCGCCACCAACAAGGTCGTGGTCCAGTCCCACGACACCGCCCGTACCCGCGCCTTCGTCGTGGACAGCGGTGTCGACGCCGCCGCCGTCGAGATCGTGCCCTCCACCGTGCAGCCCCGCGCGCTGGCCGACCTGCGCGGCGGCGACGCGTACAACATCAACAACTCCTCCCGCTGCTCCATCGGGTTCCCGATCACCCGGGGCGCCCAGAACGGCTTCGTCACCGCCGGCCACTGCGGCCGCGCCGGCGCCACCACCACCGGCAACGGCGCTGCGCAGGGCACCTTCCAGGCGTCCTCCTTCCCCGGCAACGACTACGCGTGGGTGGCCACGAACGCCAACTGGACCCCGCGGCCGCTCGTCAACCGCTATCCCGGCACCGTGCCCGTCGCCGGTTCCACCCAGGCTCCGGCCGGCTCGTCCATCTGCCGCTCCGGCTCCACGACCGGTTGGCACTGCGGCACGATCCGGCAGCACAACACGTCCGTGACCTACCCCCAGGGGACCGTCACCGGCGTCACCCGCACCACGGTGTGCGCCGAACCCGGCGACTCCGGCGGGTCGTTCATCTCGGGCAGCCAGGCCCAGGGCGTCACCTCCGGTGGATCCGGCAACTGCTCCTCCGGCGGCGAGACGTACCACCAGCCGGTCAACGAGATCCTGCAGACGTACGGACTGACCCTGGTCACCGGCGACACCCCGCCGACCGGTTGCGCCGGGGCGCAGAACACCTACTCCGGCACCCTCGCGTCGGGCGCGCAGGCCATCCAGCCGAACAACTCGTACTACGAGACCACGGCGTCCGGCACGCACACCGGTTGCCTGACCGGACCCGTCGGCACCGACTTCGACCTGGCCCTGCAGAAGTGGAACGGCTCCGCCTGGAACGAGGTCGCCGCGGGCACGACACCGCAGGCGAACGAGACGATCAACTACAACGGAACCGCCGGTCGCTACCGCTACGTCGTGCACGCCTACAGCGGCTCGGGCAGCTACACGCTGGGGGTGAGCAAGCCCTGAGCCGAGCAGCCCCGAGGTGAGCACACCTCGAGGTGAGCAGACCTCGTGGGGCACGCCCCGCGCGGCACGGGTACAGGCGTCGATCCGGACGCCTGTACCCGTGCCGCGTCCGGCGCTCGGTCGGTACCCCGCCGGCGGTGGTGTCCCGAGCGACACCTTCGCGACGATCCGCACCCCGGTCGCCGGCCCGATGTCCGCACCGCACGCGGTCCGGGCGTCGGCCCTCGCCCTCGGCTCGCTCGACCACTTCGCCGGGACCGTCCCGGAACCGCGCGCGACGGCCGCGGCGATGGGCGCGCCCGCTCCGCGCGGCGATCGAGCCGGCGGAGCAGGCGCACGCGTACCTCAGGACCGGTTCGGTTCCCCCCGCCGTCCAGGGCACGGCCGGTGGGCATGTCAGCGGATTCCGGCCTCCGTTCGGGTCCGGCTCGAGGTAGCCGACGACGCGGTGCGCCGAAACAGGTGGCTGTGGGACAGCGCGCGCGTGTCGGTCGAGCAGGTCGCCGAAGGCTGATCGCTCGCCCCGGCAGGCCCTGTCCCACAACTCACGGTCGGTCTCGGTGGGAATGTTCCCGCCCTTGTGTGTCCTCGTCCCCGCCACGGGTTCCCACCCGCCGGGCGGAATCCCTGCGGCCGGTGCGCCGGGCTATTTCGCCGGTTCGGCCGCCGCCGTCTCATCGGCGGCTCGGGTGCGAGTGGGTCGGGGCGGGTGGGGGCTGCGTGAGCGGGTGGCCACGATCAAGACCACCGAGGCGACGATGATCGCGCCGCCCAGGTACACGTTCGGGCCCACCGACTCGCGGGCGATCGCGGCGCCGAGCAGGACCGCGATCACCGGATTGACGTACGCGTACGTCGCCACCGTGTCGTTGGGGAGCACACTGTTGACGTACATGTACGCACTGAACGCGACGATCGAGCCCGCGAAGACGAGCCAGGCCAGGCCCAGCCACGAGGCGGTCGAGATGTCGGCGACCACCACCCGGCCGAACTCGCCGCGCAGCGCGGCCAGTACGAGCAGGATCACACCGGCCGTGATCATCTCCAACGAGGCCACCACCAGCGGGTGCTTCGGCAGCGGCGCGCTCCGTGCGTACACCGAGCCGGCCGCCCACAACACGCACGCGATCAGGACCATGACCGTGCCGCCCGCGTGCACGTCGCCGCCCGGGCCGCCGACCAGTACGCCGATGCCGACGGTGCCCAGGAGCAGCGCGAGCAGGACCGGGCCGGACACGCGCGTCCTGGTGACTCCCGCGTTGATCAGCACCATCCACACCGGCACCGTCGCCACGATCAACGCGGCCAGTCCCGAGTCGAGGTGTTGTTCGCCCAGGGTGACCAGCCCGTTGCCGCCCACCAGGAGCAGCCCACCGATGATCGCGGTCGAACGCAGGTGCGGCCAGGTCGGTCGCTGCGCGCCACGCGCGTGCCTGGGTCCGACCACCGCGAACATCAGCAGGCCGGCGGTCAGGAACCGCACTCCGGCCGAGAGCAGTGGGGGAATCGTCTCGATCGCATACCGAATGCCCAGATACGTCGAGCCCCACAGGATCCAAACGGTGACGAGAGCCGCCCACGGCATCAGTCGATCCCTCATTAGAGGAGTCAAGGTGGCCCCCATGCCTCGATAAGTTAAGCCGAACCGGCTGCTAGCCTTTTTTAGAGTAGATCCATCACATTCGCGGAAACAAGGGGATTCGATGGCACGGCAGCTCGACGAGATCGACCGCGCACTGCTTCGAGCGCTGAGCAACGACGGGCGACGGACCGTTCGCGCGCTCGCGAAGTCGGTGGACCTGTCCGAGCCGGCGGTCCGCGATCGCCTCCAGCGCCTGGAGCGTGACGGTGTGATCACCGGCTATCACGCGGCCTTCGCACCCGAGACGGTGGATGCCGGCACGGCGGCGTTCGTCGCGTTGCGCTTCGACGCCGGGAAGGCGGCGCGCGATCAGGTGGAGGCGGCGATCCGGCGTGAGCCGGCCGTGCTGGAGGCGCACGACGTCGCGGGCGAGGACTGCATGTGGATCAAGGTCAGGGTGGCGTCGACGACCGATCTCGCCGACACGCTCGACCGGATCCGATCGGTCCCGGTGATCCGCTCCACGGGCAGCACGATCGTGCTCCGCACGCTCTTCGAACGACCCCTGCTGTCGGCCGTCGCGGGCACGGCCGAGGAGGCGACCGGCAAGGCGCGTGACGAGGGCGCGGACGAGGGCTGAGCGGAGGCGGTGGCGACGGCCGACGGTGGGGCGCGGCGTGCGAAGCCCCCGGGTGCCACGGGGCACTCGGCCCGAAACGTGGCGCCCGGGGGCACCGACGAGCACCGACGCGAGTTCGGGGTCGCCGTAGGTGTGGCGTGGGGGATCAGCCCTCGACGACGCCCGACGCGGCGATCGTGATCTTGCTCTTGGTGCTGCCGGAGCGCGAGCCCAGGGCCTCGATCTTCTTGACCAGGTCCGCACCCTCGACGACCTCGCCGAAGACCACGTGCTTGCCGTCGAGCCACGAGGTGACCACGGTGGTGATGAAGAACTGCGAGCCGTTGGTGTTGGCGCCGGCGTTCGCCATCGACAGCAGGAACGGACGGTCGTGCTTGAGGGTGAAGTTCTCGTCGGCGAACTTCGCGCCGTAGATGCTCTTCCCGCCCGTGCCGTCACCGCGGGTGAAGTCGCCGCCCTGAAGCATGAACTCCGGGATGACCCGGTGGAAGGACGAACCCGCGTAGCCGAAGCCGTGCTGGCCGGTGGCGAGTTCGCGGAAGTTCCGCGCGGTCTCGGGGACGACCTTGTCGAAGAGGGAGAAGACGATGCGGCCCTGGGGCACATCGTCGATGGTGATGTCGAAGTAGACGTTGCTCATGTGCCCCATCCTGCCCTACCGGCATGGGGTCGCCGGGCACCGGCTTCCCCGGCCGTGCCGACAACGCTCCCCGTACCGGTTCCGATCCGCCGCATTCGTCTGCGGCCCGCCGGACCTCACCGGTGCGCGCATTCGGCCCGGGACACGCTGCCACGCGGTCCCGGTTCGACTCCTCCCGCATCCGCCCTCACCAGCCGTTGCCCTTCAGTTTCGGATGCGCGCGCCAGTAGTCGACGAGTTCGATGAAGTCCCGGTCGGTCACCACACCGAGCCACTGTTCGCCGCCGATCGGTGGGAAGGCGCGGGACTTCTCCTGAGTGCGGACGGTGAGTTGCACCGTGGCGTTGCGATACCGGAAGGATGCCGACGGACCGGTGGCCCCGGGTCGGAAATCCGGGACGTCCGTCTTCTCGGGGAAGTACACGGCGGCGTACTCACCGTTGGGCAGGGCCCCGTCGACGCACCCCAGGCCCGGCAGACGAGGTGGCGAGGGTTGGCATCTCGGGTTGTACCGGTCGATACTCATCCGCGGCCGAAGGGCGGGAGCCGGATCCGAGCGCATCGTCATGACCACGCCCTTCGGTGGCTTCCGAGCCGGCCGAAGGGGGTCGATGTACAACGTGACCGGGTACTCGTTCCCGTCGATCGTCACCCGATAGTCGCCGAACGAGAGCTCGCTGATCGCCATCGCCGCCCCCGGCGGCAGATGCCGCTGCACGACGTCGGCCACTCGCTGTCGAAAGGCGTGCCGTTCCCGGATCAACTTCGGGGACAACTTCGCGTCGTACCGGTCACCGTAGGGATCGGGAAGGACCGGATACGTCCGACTCGCCGGAACCAACACCGGGCCCGCGTCCCCCCGCCCCGGATCACCGTCGGCCCAAGGCTCCCACACGAGCGCCGCCACACCCGTAACCGCACACAGCGTGCCGGCGGCCAGGAGCACCCGGGCACGAGTCCACCACCGACTCCGCCTCGGCGATTCCGTCTCGATCCCGGGTCCCATGTCGGGGGCACCCCCGTCTTCCGTCGTCGTCACGCCGCTTCGATGGCCACCGACCCGAATCGGTTCCCACCGCGATCCGTCGGGCACGCCACCGCCGGTACCGCACACCGATCGACGCCCGGGTCGGCGTGTTCGACGCTCCCCAACAGCCTTGCGTGCTACCGCAGTTACCGGTCGAGAGCAGGTTCACGAAGACGACCCGCCCAGGCGCGGCGGAGTACCTACGGGCCTACGGAAGGGCGGCGCGCCGGCGAGTTTGCCGCCGCCGATGGGCAGTGTCGCGCCGGTGACGAAGGACGACGCGTCCGAGCACAGCCACACCACCGCCGCCGCGACCTCGTCGGGCACGCCGATCCGCTTCATGGGCATCGCCTGCGCGGCGGCCTGCCGCGCGTATTCGCCCGCCGCCTCCAGTTGCTCGGTGTGGATCGGCCCGGGCGCGAGCGCGTTGACCCGGATGCCGCGTCGGCGTAGTCGAGCGCGGCGGTCCGGGTGAGACCGATCAGCCCGAACTTGGCCGAGACATAGCCGGCCGGCCCGCCGACGGCCTGGAGCCCGGCGGTGGAGGACATGTCGACGATGGCGCCTCCGCCGGAACCGAGCATGGCGGGGATCTCGTACTTCATGGCCAGGAAGACGCCGCGCAGGCTGACGGTGAGGGCACTGTCGAAGGCGGCGACGTCCACGTCGGCGAGCGGCGTGGGCGGGTGACCGCCGCGTCCAGTCGGCCGAATCGGTCGACGGCGGCGGCCACCAGGCGTTCGACGGCGACGGGGTCGGTGACGTCGGAGGGGACGGCGAGCGCGCGTCCGCCGTCCGCGTCGGTCTCGGCGGCCGGCGTGTTCAGCGCGTCGGTGTCGCGGGCGGCGAGGACGACCGCCGCCCCGGCGCGGTGCAGTGCGCGGGCGGTGGCGGCGCCGATGCCCCGGCTCGCGCCGGTGACGATCGCAACTCGGCCGTCGAGCGGTCGTTCGATGGACATGGTGGGCTCCGGTGTCGAGGTCGGCCGCATGGAGGGCGGCCGCATCGAATCGGATCACGTACAGCCCGCGGTCGGCCGGTCGGCACACAACCCGTCGGGCCAATCGATCATCTGCGCCCCGCCGCCCATCACCAACAACACGGGCGGGTCCGCCGCGTCGCCGAAGCGCTCTACGCCACGTCGATGCCCGACGGACCCACGCCCACAGCCCTCTCTTCACCCATCGTGACGCCCTCTCCGATCCGGACGGGCCGCCCTCGAAGACGCCGAAGCGCGAAGGCGGCTCGGCCCGACGGTCCTCACCGTACGGGTTCGACCGGTGACACGACGCCGATATACGGCCTTCCTCGCCTCACGGCCGCCTCCGGCGGGCTACCCACCGCGACGCCGCGGCGACCCACAGGTGTCCCGAGAGCGGTGGCCGCGCCGTCGGGGCACTCGCCGAGAGACAGTGGTAGACAGCACCGCGATCGAGGCGGATTCCCCAGGGTGATCGGGAGCTGTCATGACAACCGGACGTCGGCCCGTGGTGGCCGGAGTGGAGAATTCGGCGGCGGGCATGCTCGCCGTCGGCTGGGCCGCGGACGAGGCCGTACGACACGGCTTGCCATTGCGGCTCGTGCACGCGTCGGAATGGCCGGTCGACCCGGCGGAGGCCGATGCCTCGACGCGGTCGACCCGCCACGACGGCCGATTGCGTACGGCCCACGCGTTGGACTGGTCGGTCGAGACCTACCCCGAGGCCGGGATGTCGGTACCCCGCCTCAGTTGGGCCGAGCGCCGGCACGCGGCCGACGACGCGCTGTTGGACAAGGCGCGGGCCGTGGCCGCGACGGGGCACCCCGCACTGGAGGTGGGTACCGAGACGGTCGAGGGCCGGCCGGTGGAGGTACTGCGGGCCGAGGCGCACGCCGCGTCCATGCTCGTCCTCGGGTCGCGCCGGTTGTCCGCCCTCGCGGAGCTCTTCACGACCGGCAGCATCGCCGTCCCGGTCAGCGCACACGCGCCGTGTCCGGTGGCCGTCGTCCGCGGCCCCGAAGCCGCCGCCGGCGTGCCGCCGACGGTGGTGGTCGGGATCGACGGCTCGCCCGGCTGCGAACGCGCCGTCGGCTACGCCTTCGAGACCGCGTCGCTACGCGGCGCCTCGCTGCGCGCGGTCCAGGTACGCCCGCCGACGGCGAACATGGTCGCCGCGTTCGGCAGCGAGTCCGAGGTCGAGGAGGGGTTGATCCGGCTCGGCGAGACGCTCGCCGGTTGGAGCGAGAAGTATCCGGACGTGCCCGTGGAGCGCATCACCATCCTCGGCCATCGCATCCGTTCCCTCGCGGACGCCGCCGAGGACGCGTTGTGCCTGGTGGTGGGCACCCGAGGGGTGGGCGGTTTCCGCGGCATGCTCCTCGGATCGGTCACCCACGGCCTCATCCACCACGCCCCGGGTCCCCTGGTGATCGTCCCGCAGGCGACCGACACCGGATGACTCCGGCGGCCGGCGGCGACCGGCCCGATGCCCGACGGCCGGCGCCGATCCTCGCCCGGAATCATCGCGTCTACGCGCTCGACCTCACCGGCTACGGATACAGCCAACGGCGCGGCCCGTACACGGTCGACCACCTGACTCGCCAACTCCTGGGCTTCCTCGACGCCATGCGCCTGGGCGGCCCCGACGAACGACCGATACTGGTGGGCCATTCCAGCGGCGCGGCGATCGTCGCCGAGGCCACGTTGCGCGCACCCGAGCGGATCGGTGGAGTAGTGCTCCTGGACGGCGACGGGCTCGACACCGGTGCCGGACCACCTGCCGCACTCGAGTACGTCCTGATCGATCCGTTCCGAACCAGCCTGTTGCGCATCGGACTCGGCGTCGATGGGCTGATCCGCAGGATGTACGACTCGCAGTGCGGGCCCGAGTGTCCCAGGCTCGACCGCGCGGGTGTCGACGAATGGCGGCGCCCCTTCCAAGTGGCAGGCGCAGAGGGCGCGTTGTGGAGCATGCTGGGCGAAGGGGTCTTGGGCATCTCCGCCCGACGGTTGGCCCAACTGCACGAACTGCACGTGCCCAAGTCGGTGGTCTTCGGCGCCGACGACGACGTCTTCGACGCGGGCACCCCGACCGAGACCGCCGCGCGCATCGGCGCGCCGGCACCGACGATCATCCCCAAGTCCCGCCACCTGCCCATGATTTCCGCTCCCGAGGCGGTCGCCGCCGCAGTCCACGCGCTCAGCTCCTCGACCGGCGCGGGTGGCAGCGGGTGAGGCCGCGAACGGCTTGGCGAACGAATGCCGAGTTCAAAGCGGACGAATGCGCCACGCCGGTTGTCCGATCCGGGAAGCGCTTATACGTTCCTTGGATGCGCGCCCGGACGCGAACCGATGTCGGCGCGTAACCGGTGGGAAGGCAGGAGTGGCCGACATGGTTCAGGTGGACACGACGGTTCCGCATTCGGCTCGGATGTACGACTACGTCCTGGGGGGCAAGGACAACTACCTCGCCGACCGGGAGGCGGCCGAGGAAGCGCTGAAGGTATGGCCCGAGTTGTGGACGAGCATGCGGGTCAACCGGGCGGTGATGCGACGGATGGCGCACTGGCTGGCCACCGAGGGCGGCATACGCCAGTTCCTCGACATCGGCACCGGCATTCCCACGTCGCCGAATCTGCACGAGGTCGTACAGGAGACCGCGCCCGAGTCGCGCGTGGTGTACGTGGACAACGATCCCATCGTGCTGGTGCACGCCCGGGCCCTGCTGTCCAGTTCCCCGCAAGGCCGCACGGCCTATGTCGAGGCGGACATGCGCGAGCCCGACCTCCTGTTCTCGACGCCCGAACTGTGCGCGACGCTGGACCTGAGCCGACCGGTGGGGGTGACGGTGATCGCGATGCTCCAGTTCGTCGAGGATGCCGCCGGCCTGATCGAGAAGTTGACGGCTCCCCTGGCACCGGGCAGCTACCTCGCCATCACCGCTGCGACCGCCGACCTCGCGGTAGGGTCCACCGCGCTGGCCGAGGTGTACACGCGCCGGGGCGTGCCGATGTACCTGCGCTCCCGCGACGAGTTGGCGGCCCTGTTCGCGGACCGCTGCGACCTGATCGAGCCGGGTGTGGTGCCCATGCAGCACTGGCGCCCCGCGGAGGGCGAAACGCCGGTGGGCGTCGAGGAGACGAACATGTTCGCGGCCATGGGTCGCGTGCGCTGAACCACGCCGGCAGTCTCGGGCAGGCCGTGCCCCGTCGAGGTAGGCCACCGAACCGGCGCGTGGCCTCGGCCCGCACCCAAGCCACATCACCGTGCCGCGCGCCGCCATCGAGCCCATGAAACGCACGGACCCCACGGAGCTCATGGAGCCGAGCGTTCGAGCACAGCCGCGCGCGAGCCCGGCCCGCGCCCGCACGCCCGGCCCGGCCGTGTCTGCGCGTCTTCTCGGCCCCACACCGGCGTCCGCCACCGATGGTGAGCGGTTCGACACACGCCCCCCGGTCAACAACATCAATGGCCCCCGCGCGCCGATCGTCGATATCGCGCGGTCGGGCCGGCCGGCCGTGAGCGCGGGCGTCATCGGTCATCGGTGGAATCCTTGAGGCAACGGGAAGAAGGAGTCGATCGATATGGGATTCGTGGTGTGGCCGTGTACCCACGGAAGCCGGAGTGTCCTCGAACGTGCCGAGCACGTACTGATCGGACTCAGCCCCTGGAACAGCTACTACAAGCCGCGTGTGGTCGAGGCCCTGGTCGGATGGGCATCCGCGAACTTCGCCCGGGTGGACGTGTTCGTTCCCGGCGATGAGGCCGCGCACACCCTGGCCGCTGCCGGCGCACAACCGGCGGAGGCCGTCCGCCGTGCACGCTACGCCGTCGGCCGACTACGCGCGCCGGCGCGGCGCGGCCTCAAACGCGCCGGGGTGCCCGACCCGGACCTACACCTGCACAGTTGGACACAATTGTCCGAGCGGCCCGCCTACCAGCGCTGTCTCAAGCGCGTACGCGACGCGTATCACACGGACGAAGCCATCCGGGGTGCCTGTCGCCGCACCGCCCGCGCCGCGGTCCGCCACCTCGCGGGCCGCGAGCCGACCGAGGAGCAGATCGACCAGGCCGTCGGCTACGCGATAGCCGAGCTGCCCCTGGTCCTGGACGGGCCGAACATCTTCGGCACCAAGTCCTCCCTGTTCGTCTACCACCGCGAGATGGACCTGCTGTCCCCCTTCATCTCCGGCTCGTCCACCGCACTGCGCCCGGCGCCCGGCCAGGGCTACGCCGTGGTGAGATCCCCCGAAGCCGACTCCGCGCGCCCCGGACCGAACGGCGCGGGCGCGGAATAGCGAGTACGGCCCCGGCCCCGGCGATCGAACGCCCGCGCGCACGGCGGGCCGACCGCCCCTGCCCGGCACGCACGGGTCTTGTTTTCCGTGCGGGCCGACAATAGATTCCGGCCCCCGCAGACAATACGGCCGACCCTCGTCGAGATCGGTCCGGATTCGACTCTCGCCTCCCCCGGCGCCCGAGAAGGGACATGCTCGTAGGACGGGGGCGCGACACTGCGGCGGCCGTGCACTTGGGGGGCGACGATCGGGGCCAGGGGGGCGCCGCGCGGGCAATGCCGCGCGGGCGGGCGGGCACCGCTACGAGTACTGCTCGTGGTGGACGACCTGCGCATCGGCGGCGCGCAGCGACAAGTCGCGGGCCTGGCCGTCGCGTTGGCCGCACACGGGCACGCGGTGGTGCTGGCCTGCACCGAGGACGGGCCGGCCGGCGCCGAACTCGCCGCGGCGGGCGTGCGCGTCGTGGTGCTGGGCAGGCGCCGCGTGGCCCGCCTGGTCAGCCCGATGCTGGCGCTGCGGATCGCGCGGCTGGTCCGGGCGGGCGGGTTCGACCTGGTACACGCGCACGTGCACGCCGCGACGATGGCCGCGGCCCTCGCCAGCCGAATCGCCCGCGTCCCGGTCGTGGTGACCGAGCACAGCATGGCGTCCTGGCGCGGCCCCCTCGCCCGCGCCTACAGCCGGCCCCTGTACCGCCGATGCGCGCTGGTGCTGGCCGTCTCCGAACAGATCGCGGACCGGCTGCGCACCGTGGACCGGGTTCCCGCGTCCAGGGTCCGAGTCGTGGGCACGGCGGTGTTCGGCCCCCCGATGGCGACCGATCCGTCCGGGGACGGTTCGCCGGTGACGGTGGGCGTGGTGGGCCGGTTGGAGCGCGAGAAGGGCGTCGAGTTCTTCGTGCGCGCCGCCGCCCGAATCGCGGATCGGCATCCCGAAGTAGCCTTCACCATCGTGGGCGACGGCACACTGCGCGGCGAACTCCACGCGCTGGCCGGGCGTTTGCGGTTGGGCGACCGGGTGCGTTTCCGGGGTATGCGCACGGACGGCCCGGCGGCGGTGGCCGCCCTGGACGTCCTGTGCGTGCCCTCGCTGACCGAGGGCGCCCCGTTGGTCGTCCTGGAGGCGATGGCCGCGGGCGTACCGGTGGTGGCCACGACGGTCGGCGCCATTCCCCACCAACTCGACCACGGCCACGCGGGTGTCCTGGTCGAACCCACCGACGTGGCCGCCCTCGCCCAGGCCCTCGACACCCTCCTGACCCACCCGCACGAACGACGACGCCTGGGCCGGGCCGGCCACGACCGCCTGACCCGGCTCGCGAACGCCGACGCCGTGACCGCCGCGGTCCGCGCCGCCTACCGCGACGCCTTTCGCCGTACCCGCGGCCGAGGTTACCGCGACGGCTGAGCGAACGGCCGGGCCGAGTGCCGCGAATACCGGCCGCTTCCGGCCGGATGCGGGTACGCGAGCGTGGACCGGGCCGCCGCGACCGAGCGCGCGCCTACTCGACCCGAGCCGACGCGTGCTGGTCGCCGTCGTGCAGGTGGATGTCGTCCACGGCGATGTTCACCTCGACCACTTCCAGGCCGGTCAGCCGTTCGACCGTCTCGATGATGTGCGCTCGTACCGCCTGGCCCAGTTCGGCGATGGGCACGCCGTACTCCACGACCAGGTTCAGGTCCAGCGCGCACTGTCGTTCCCCGACCTCGACGCTCACCCCGTGCGCCACGTTCGGCCGGCCGCCCGGAACGCGTTGTCGCACCGCGTCCAACGCTCGCGCCACCGAACCGCCCAGCGCGTACACGCCCTGGATCTCCCGCGCGGCCACACCGGTGATCTTCGCGACCACGGCGTCGGCGATCGCGGTACGCCCGCGCGCCGCGTCGGCCGTCGGCATCCGCTGCACTCGCCCCGGGGCACCCGGCACGAGTGGCCCCCCGACCGTGACGTCCCGCGAAACCGCCGCCGTGTCCCTCACGTCCCTCAGCTCGGGCATCACACGCGACCCCTCTCCGGCTCGCGCCCGCCGGTCGCGGGCACTGTGTCCGCCCGTCTGCCCCGCGTTCCCACGCTCAATCCTGTCGCCCGCATCCGCGCAGCACCTGCCTCAGGCCGAACTCCGTTTTGAGAAAGCGGACTTGCTTCAGCATCCGGAGCGCGCCGGCCCGACCCGCACCGTCGAGGAGCCGACAGGTGCGGGCCGGGCCGAGTGCCGAGGGTCAGCCGGCAACCCACGGAATGTTGCCCGTGTTGCCGGAACGCCCGTTCTCCGTGCAATGCGCGGGCGGTGTGCCGCCGTACACGTACTGCACGAAGTCGCGCAGGTCGTTGCGCCAGTAGTCGAAGTTGTGCTCGCCGGGTCCCGTGCAGTACCGGGGCGTGAACGACGTGCCGATGGCCGCGCGCAACTGGTCGTTCCACACCTTGATGTCGGACTCGCCCTGCCCGCTGGGATGCCCCTGCGCGTCCGCGCCGCCCGCGTACATCGCGAACTTGCCCGCGTAGCCCGAGTACTTCCCGGCCTGGGCCATGCCGACCGGGGTGACCGCGGCCCAGTTCGCCCGCGGGCCGTAGACCGCCTCGGCACGCTCCCACGCGCTGCCGTACACCCGGTAGTTCGGGTCGATGAGACCGTTCCAGGAGGTCGCCGCGCCATAGCCGAGCATCGAGTCGGCCACCCGATTCATCGCGCCGTCGTCATCCAGGGTGGTACCCCCGGAGAAGGCGCCCACCGCGGAGAACTGCTCCCGGAAATCGGCCGCGTACCTGAGCGCGCCGAGCCCACCCATCGACAAGCCCGCGACGGCGCGCCCCGAACGGTTGGCGACCGTATTGAAGTTCGCGTCGATCCAGGGCACCAGCTGCCGCATGTGGAAGGTCTCCCACATCGGGGCGAAGTTTCCCCGGGTGTGGCCCGCCCAGTCGGTGTACCAACCGGATTTGCCGCCCTCGGGCATTACCACGATGCCCTTGAACGTTCGGCGGTCGATGGTATCGAGAATGTCGCCCGCGTCCGATTTGGACCACTGCTCGAAATCCCCGGCTCCGCCGTGCAGCAGATACAGGACCTGGTACGCCTTGGCGGGATCACTCACGTAGTCGTCCGGCAACCAGATCCGCACCTTGACCGGCACCTTGACGGGATCGATCGTGGGGGTGCCGCCGCGCGGCGTCATGATGGCCGAGGTGGTCATCGTGGCGTCGAACATCTTGCGGTCGCTGAGCAGGTTCGAGTTCGTCCACTGGGTGACCGTGATGCCGTTCGAGTTCGCCGCCGGCAACGCGGGCGCGGGCGGCGGTGGGAACGCCTGCGCCTGCGTCGGCAAGCCCACCATGGTCAGCGTCAACGCCGCCGCGACGGCGAACGCGCCCCACAGGCGACGCACACGACGCCTGCTCCGTCTCGGTCGAGCCGGTGCCATTGTTCTGTCGGTTCCATCCATGAAAGCCCCTGGTACTCGGGTGAATCGCGGTGCCCGCCGCACGCGGGCGCGGCCAGGCGCAACCCTGGCCGACCGGCCGCCGGCTGTCGTCCCGTCCTCGGTGGACATCGCGGGTAAACCTGCGCCGTAGCCGGCGAGCGATCTCCGCCGGCGGCGGTACGACACCGCTCCGCCGCCGAGCGGGCTTGCCCTGACACCGACGTCAATCCCTACGGTCGTCATCGTGCGCCGCAGCCCGGCAGGGACGGCGCCGATCCGCCTCCTCCCACACGCGATTCGAGGTCGTACATGCCTTCCCTCCTGCATCTGGACGCGAGCATTCGCCGGACCGGCTCGGTATCCCGTGACCTGTCCGCCCACTTCGCCGCCCGGTGGCGCGCTCGACACCCGGACGGCGGCTACGTCCACCGAGACCTCGCGGCCCACCCCGTTCCGCACATCACCCACGCCGTCCGCGAAGCCCTCCTGGATCCCAGCGGCGAGCACGGCGAACCCCCGCACGAGCGGGCCCTGACCGAATTGCTGAACACCGAACTGCGGGACGCGGACACCGTCGTGATGGGCGTGCCGATGTACAACTACTCGATCCCGTCCACGGTCAAGACCTGGTTGGACCGCGTCGTCACACCGGCCAACATGGTCACGCCCGATGGCGGCCCCGGCCCGCTGGCGGGCAAATCCGTGGTCGTCGTCACCAGCCGGGGCGGGTCGTACGCGCCCGGCACGCCGCGCGAGGGCTGGGACCACCAGGAGCCGTACCTGCGGGCCGTCCTGCGCTCGATCGGCCTCGCTCAGGACCTGGAGTTCGTCCACGCCGAACTGACCCTGGCCACCACCGTCCCCGCGATGTCCGCTCTCAAGCCCTTGGCCGAACAGTCGCTGACCCGCGCGTACGAAACCCTGACGTCCCTGGCCGCGTCGTCCGCCGCGCCCCCCGCACCGGCGCGGCCCCCCATCCGCTGACCGTTCCGGTGCCGGCCATCGTCGACGACGACCCACCTCACCCGATCCGCCCGCGCCCCGGATCGGTCGGCCGTTACTCCGCCCGGCCCACAACCGGGCACCGCTCGACGTGCGGGGCGCGGGCGGAGGCCATCGAATGTAGGGACCAGCGTTTCCCTGCCGAGGAGTCCGACGTGAAGCCCGTCGCCCTGTCGCCGAAGGCCCGCGAAGATGCCCTGACCGCGTTGGGGTCCGGCCGCGAACTGGACATCCTGGTCGTCGGCGGAGGTGTCGTCGGTGCCGGATGCGCGCTCGACGCCGTCACCCGGGGACTGAGTGTCGGTCTGGTCGAGGGCCGTGACTGGGCCAGCGGCACCTCCAGCCGCTCCAGCAAACTCATCCACGGGGGCCTGCGATATCTGGAGATGCTGGACTTCCGGCTCGTCCAGGAGGCGCTGCGCGAGCGTGGTCTGCTGGTGCAACGGCTGGCCCCGCACCTGGTGAAACCGGTCAAGTTCCTGTATCCGCTGACCCATCGCGGATGGGAGCGACTGTACGTCGGCGCCGGCGTGCTCCTGTACGACACGATGGGCGTGACCTCGGGCAACTCCCGGGGACTGCCCCATCATCGACACCTCACCAGACACAGCGCGCTGCGCGAGGTCCCGGCCCTCAAGGCGGACGCGCTCATCGGTGCGGTGCAGTACTGGGACGCGCAGGTCGACGACGCCCGGCACACCATGACGATCACCCGTACGGCCGCCGCCTACGGCGCGCACGTGGCCAACCGGACCCGGGTCACCGGCTTCCTCCGGCAGGGCGAACGGGTCACCGGCGCGACGCTGGTCGATGTCGAGTCCGGCCGCGAGTTGGAGGTGCACGCCAAGCAGGTGATCAACGCGACGGGTGTGTGGACCGACGACACGCAGGCCATGGCCGACACCCGGGGCCAGTTCCACGTACGCGCGTCCAAGGGCGTGCACGTGCTGGTGCCGCGGGATCGGGTGAACTCGCGGTCCGGGTTGATCCTGCGCACCGAGGCCAGCGTGTTGTTCGTGATCCCGTGGGGTCGACACTGGCTGATCGGGACCACCGACACGCCGTGGGACCTGGACAAGCAGCACCCCGCCGCGAGTTCGCGCGACATCGACTACCTGTTGGAGCACGTCAACCGGGTGCTGGCCACGCCGCTGTCCCGGGACGACGTGGAGGGGGTGTACGCGGGGCTGCGTCCGCTGCTGGCCGGCGACGCGGCCGAGACCAGCAAGTTGTCCCGGGAGCACCTGGTCGCCCATCCCGTGCCCGGCCTGGTGGTGATCGCGGGCGGGAAGTACACGACGTATCGGGTGATGGCCAAGGACGCCGTGGACGAGGCGGTTCGCACGCTGGACGGCGCGTATCCGGGCCCGTCGGTCACCCACGACGTGCCCCTGTTGGGCGCGGACGGCTACCAGGCGTTGCGGAATCGCCGACACAGCCTGGCCAAGGCATCGGGACTGCATGTGGCCCGCATCGCGCATCTGCTGTCCCGGTACGGCTCGATGATCGGCGAGGTGCTCGAACTCATCGAGCAGGATCCCGAGTTGGCCAAGCCGTTGCCCGGGGCGGACGACTATCTGCGGGCCGAGGTGGTGTACGCGGTCACCCACGAGGGCGCGCGCCATCTGGACGACGTGCTCACCCGACGCACCCGCGCCTCGATCGAGTCCTGGGATCGCGGCGTGGAGGCGGCGGAGATCGCCGCGCGCCTGATGGCCGGGCCGCTGGGGTGGAACGAGCAGCAGATCCTCGACGAGATCGCGCACTACGGCAAACGGGTGGAGGCCGAACGCGACGCTCAGCGGCAACCGGACGACCTGACCGCCGACGCGGCACGGCTCGGTGCCCCCGACATCGTCCCGGCGCCGTGAGCTCGGGCGAGGCGCGGGACACCGGAGCCCGGCGGGTGGATCCGGTGTCCCCGCCGAGTGGACGGTGGGCGCTCCGGGGTGAGCTGATCGCCGAGTTCGTCGGCACGATGGTGCTGATCCTGTTCGGCACGGGCGTGGTGGCCCAGGTCGTGGCCGCGGACCTGGGTGATCACGACAGCATCGCCTGGGCCTGGGGTCTGGGGGTGACCTTCGGGGTGTACATCGCCGCCCGCACCTCGGGCGCGCATCTGAATCCGGCGGTGACGGTGGCGTTGGCCGCCTTCCGCGGCTTCCCGTGGCACAAGGTGGCGCCGTACGCGGTCGCCCAGACCGCCGGGGCGTTCGTCGCGGCGCTGCTGGTGCGCTGGAACTACACCGAGGTGCTGGCCCAAGCCGATCCCGGGCACACGATCAAGACGCAGACCGTCTTCTCGACGTTGCCGGGCAACGGCACATTCCCGGTCAGCGAGTGGGGCGCGCTGCGCGACCAGATCATCGGTACCGCGATCCTGCTGCTGGTGATCATGGCACTCACGGACGTGCTCAATACCGCGCCCAAGGCCAATTTGGGTGCGTTGTTGACGGGCCTGTTGGTGGTCGCGATCGGAATGGCGTTCGGTACCGACGCCGGCTACGCGATCAATCCGGCCCGCGACTTCGGTCCTCGGCTGGCCAGCTTCCTGACCGGGTACGGCGGAGCCTGGCGCGACCAGTACGGCAATCTCTACTTCTGGGTGCCGATCGTGGGACCGTTCCTCGGTGGCCTGATCGGGGCGGCCCTGTATCAACGGCTGATCGCGCCGTTCCTGCCCGCGGCGGAGCAACCGCCGGGCAGAGTGGTCGAAGCCGACTGACCGACGTACGCAACGGGCAGATCCGACGTCGCGCGGCCACGGCACCGGGGTCGGCGTCGCCACAGTGGAGGGTTGGAGATGGCGGATTTCGTCGCGGCAATCGATCAGGGCACCAGCAGCACCCGTTTCATGGTCTTCGACCATGCCGGCAACGTGGTCGGACGCCAGCAGTTGGAGCATCGGCAGATCATGCCGCGCGCGGGGTGGGTGGAGCACAGCCCGGTGGAGATCTGGGAGCGCACCCGTTCGGTGATCTCCAGTGGGCTGAACCAGTACAACCTCACGCCCGCCGACTTCGCCGCGCTGGGCATCACCAATCAGCGCGAGACCACGGTGGTGTGGAATCGGCGCACCGGCCGGCCGTACCACAACGCCATCGTGTGGCAGGACACCCGGACCGACCGGATCGCCCACGCGTTGGAGCAGGACGGCCGGGGCGAGGTGATCCGGGCGAAGGCGGGCCTGCCGCCGTCGACCTACTTCGCGGCGGGCAAGGTGCAGTGGATCCTGGAGAACGTCGACGGGGTGCGCCAAGACGCCGAGCGGGGCGACGCGATCTTCGGCACCATCGACACCTGGTTGTTGTGGAACCTGACCGGCGGGGTCCGCGGCGGGGTGCACGTCACCGATGTCACCAACGCCTCGCGCACGATGCTGATGGATCTGCGCACGCTGGACTGGGACGAGGAGTTGTTGTCCTTCTTCGACATCCCGCGGAGCATGCTGCCGACCATTCGCCCGTCGGGCTACCCGGACGGCTACGGCGAGTCGCCCGACACGAGTCCGCTCGTGGGCATCCCGTTGACCGGCACGCTGGGCGATCAGCACGCGGCCACGGTGGGGCAGGTGTGTTTCGCCGAGGGCGAGGCGAAGAACACCTACGGCACCGGCAACTTCATGCTCCTCAACACCGGCAACCGGATCGTGCGCTCCGAGCACGGTCTGCTGACCACGGTCGCCTACCACTTCGCGGGGCAGGATCCGGTGTACGCCCTGGAGGGCTCGATCGCGGTGACCGGGTCGGCGGTGCAGTGGTTGCGCGACCAGTTGCACATCATCAAGAAGGCCGCGGACAGCGAGACGCTGGCCCGCCAGGTCCAGGACACGGCCGGGGTGTACTTCGTGCCGGCCTTCTCCGGTCTGTTCGCGCCGTACTGGCGCAGCGACGCGCGCGGCGCGATCGTCGGCCTGGCCCGCTATCACGACGTGGGCCACATCGCCCGGGCCACGTTGGAGGCGATCTGCTATCAGAGTCGTGACGTGGTCGACGCGATGGCCAAGGACTCGGGTGTGGGGCTGAGCGTGCTGAAGGTGGACGGCGGGGTCACCGAGAACAGCCTGTGCATGCAGATCCAGGCCGACGTGCTGGGGGTGCCGGTGATCCGGCCGACCGTCCCGGAGACCACCGCGCTGGGCGCGGCGTACGCCGCCGGTCTCTCGGTCGGTTTCTGGCGCGACACCGACGAGTTGCGGGCCAACTGGAACCAGGACGCCCGTTGGGAGCCGGAGTGGGACCGCGAGCGCCGGGAGAGCGGTTACGCGGACTGGAAGCGGGCGGTGCAGCGCACCTTGGACTGGGTGCCGAACGGGTGAGGCCGGCCGTCGGGTGGATCGCGGGGGTCGCCCGGGCGGGCGGCGCCGCGATCCACCCGACCGGGTCTCACGCCACGCGTGCCGCGGCGCCCTCCTCCCGGACCGGCCCGATGCCCAGGTTCTCGCGCAGGGTGCCGCCGGTGTACTCGGCGCGCAGCGAGCCGCGTTCCTGGAGCAGCGGCACCACCTTGTCGACGAACTCGTCGAGGCCGGTGGGGGTCAGGTGCGAGCCCAGGATGAATCCGTCCGAGCCGTCCTGCTGCACGAACGTGTCGATCCGCTCGGCCACCTGTTCCGGGGTGCCGACGAACTCGGTGCGGCCGAACACGTGGATGGCCAGGTCGCGCAGCGAGTACGAGTTGGCCTCGGCCAGTGCGCGCCACTCGGCCACCCTGCGGTGGGCGTCCTCGGCGATCCGGGCGCGACCGCGGATCACCGGCGGTCCGTCGGGGTCGGGTTCCACGTCGGGCAGGGGTCCGTCCGGGTCGTAGCCGGACAGGTCGCGGTTCCAGACCGTCTCGAGCAGGATCTGCGCGGTGCGTCCGCCGATCTGGCGCCGGGTGATGTCGCGGTGCCGCTCGACGGCGTCGGCCTCGCTCTCGCCGAGCACGAAGGACGCGGACGGCAGCAGCTTGACCGAACCGGCGGGCCGGCCCAGGCGGGTGGCCCGGGCCTGTATGTCGCGGTAGAACTCCTGGGCCTCGTCCAAGCGGTGGTACGGGGAGAAGATCGCGTCCGCTCCGCCGGCGGCGAAGTCGCGACCCTGCGGCGAGACGCCGGCCTGCAGGATCACCGGCCGGCCCTGCGGGCTGCGCGGTGTGCCGAACCGGCCGGCGATGTCGAACTGCTCGCCGGTGAACGAGAATTCGCCGGCCTTGGGATCGCGCAGGAAGACGCCCGCCGCCCGGTCGGCGGCCACCGCGTCCGCCGCCCAGGAGTCCCACAGTTCGCGGGCGGCGGCCAGGAACTCGGCTGCCCGGGTGTAGCGGTCCTCGCGGTCCAGGAAGCCGCCGCGGCGGAAGTTCGCGCCGGTGAAGGCGTCGAAGGAAGTGACCACGTTCCAGCCGGCTCGGCCCCCGGAGAGGTGGTCGAGTGTGCTCAACTGGCGGGCCAGTTCGTAGGGTTCGTTGAAGGTGGCGTTGACCGTGCCGATCAGGCCCAGGTGTTCGGTGACGGCGGCGAGTGCGGTGAGCACGGGCAGGGTGTCGGGGCGTCCGACGATGTCCTGGTCGAAGATCAGGCCCAGGCGTTCGCGCAGGGCCAGGCCCTCGGCGAGGAAGAAGAAGTCGAATCGGCCGCGTTCGGCGGTCTGCGCGACGTGTTTGAAGGAGGAGAAGTCGATCTGGCTGCCGGCTTCGGGGTCGGACCACACGGTGTGGTGGTTCACGCCTCCCACGTAGGCGCCGAGGATGATCTGTTTGCGCGACGTGCTCATCGGGATGGGTCCCTTCGGACGATTGCCGGGACGGCGGTGGGGCTGGTGGACTCGGCGCGGGTCACGCCGCGGCCGTGGGCGTCGCGTAGCGGCTCGCCGGGCGCGGCAGGCCGAGTCGGGTGCGCAGCGAACCGGCCGTGTACTCGGTGCGGAAGACGCCGCGGCGTTGCAGTTCGGGCACCAACTCGCGGGTGATCGCCTGCAGATCGTGCGGCAGCGCGGCCGGGCGCAGGCGGTATCCGGTCAGGCCGGCGCGCTGCCAGTCCTGGAGGAGGTCGGCGAGTTCGGCCGCGGTGCCGGTGAACACGTGTGCGTCACTGGTGTACTCGGTGCCGTCGAGGTCGTCCAGCCGGGCCTTGCGCTCGCGGGCCGCGGTCGCGGTGTCGTCGAGGAAGACGACCAGGTCGCCGAAGACGTGCACGGTCTCCGACTCGCGTGCGGCGGCGCGTTGTTCGGTGCGGATCTCGGTGACGATGGCGAGCGCGTCGTCGTGGTCGCGCGGCGTCACGTACACGACGTCGGCCGAGCGGGCGCCGAGCCGGTACGGCACGGTGGAGTGGGCGAGCACGGTGACCGGGGGTTGGCCCTGGGGCGGGCGCGGCACGGTCGAGGGCCCGCGGACCCGGAACCTGGACCCGACGAAGTCGATGTAGTGCACCCGGTCGCGGTCGATGAACCGATCGGTGGCGGCGTCGCGGATCTCCGCGTCGTCCTCCCAACTGTCCCACAGTCGGCGTACCACCTCGACGAAGTCCTCGGCCTCGGCGAAGCTCTCCGCGACGGCCGCCTGCACCTCGGGTCGGTGGTAGTCCTCGATGGAGAACGGCGCGTGCTCGCGGCGGCCGAAGTGCGTGTTCTCGGCCGGGCGGGACACCTGGGCACGCCACCCGGCGCGGCCGAGGCCGACGTAGTCGAGCGTGGCGATCGCCTTGGAGACGTGGAAGGGCTCGGTGTGCGTCACGGTCGCCGTCGGGATCAGTCCGATGTGCTCGGTCACCGGCGCGACGCGGGAGGCGATCAGTACCGCGTCCAGCCGGCCGCGGACCTGGTCGGTGCGGGCGTCGAAGCCGTCGAAGCGGGTGGACTGGGGTGACAGCGCGTCCTCGATGGTGACGAAGTCGAGCAGGCCCGCCTCGGCCTCGGCGACCAGGTCGGTCCAGTAGCGGGCGGTGAACAACTCCTCCGGGCGGGCGTCGGGTTCGCGCCAGGCGGCGGGATGCCAACCGGCTCCGTCCAGCGCGAGGGCCAGATGCAGGGGGGTGGGGACGGGGGTGTTCGGGGTGGTCATCGGTAAATCTCGCTTTCGGGTGGATGACGACGGTGGTCGGCGACAGTGAGTGGCAGCGGCGAGCGGTGACGATGGGGACGACCGCGGGTGACGACGGTGAGTCACGGGCGGGCGGCACGACGCGGCGCGGCCGATCGCCCGGCGGCCTGCTCCGTGCGATGGTCGGCCGGGAAGGGGTCTCATGGGTGCCCGGCGGCGGGTGGGCGCCCGCTCCCGAGCGTTCGGCGGGTGCCGAACACTCGGGATTTCAGGGCGGGTTCGTCCGGGAGCAGGCGTCCATGGCGGAGCCGGCTCGACGGCGGACGGGCACGGTGACGCGACCTCGGGCGGGCGGTGCCGCGGCTTCGCGGCGCGTACGGCTCGGGGTGGCGGGTGCTAGTGGATCAGTGACACAGGGAGCCGGCGGAGCGGCGCAGATCGATGAACAGGCGCCGGGTCAGCCGGGTCCGGGGCGACGTCGCGCGCCGTCCGCGGGTGCCGATCGTGCTCTCCCGGCGGCCGGCCGAAGTCGGGACGGCGGGCATGGTGGCGGCGCGGTGCTCCACCGCGATCACGCACCTGCTCATGACATCGTCCCCTTGCCCCCGGGCCCGTCGAGGCGGGCCCCGCGATTGCCCCGCGAGTGACGCGCGGCCGTGTCCTCACCCGGGGCACCCCGTCGCGAAGGAGGGTTGCCGGCCGACCAGCCGGGGCTCGATGTCGGCACTCGTGACACGTACTGCGGCGCCGACCGGTATCGGCCGACATCGCGACGCTAACGCAGCCCGCCGGGTCTTGTCCATCGACCCGGACGGTGGCAACGACGCGGCCGGGCATGCCTCTTGCCGCTCCCGGATCGGCGCCCCGAAGGGGCGGATCCGGCGCGGCCGCGGGCGACGCGGGTCGCGGTGTCACACCGTGGAAGCCCTTTGACGGGGCGCGATCAAGCTCGTAGCCTGCCGATCATGCAGGCCAGGATCCGGTTGGCGACCCGCAGGCACATCGACCTGCTGCGGGTGAGCAGTGCCGCGTGTCGCCTCGGCCTGCCCGGCTCCCGCTGAGCCGTTCCGACCGGTGCCGTGGCCGGCGGGTCCCGAGGGGATCGGCAGGTCGGTCCCTCGACGTGCCCGCAGCGGCCTTTTCCCGGCAGGGCCAAGGGTGTTCGGTGTGGCGTCGCCCGATCGGGCGCGTGGGCACCGGCCGATCCGGCCCTTCCTCCCCTGGTGACGCGAGAGCGGAGTGGATCGACGATGTCCCGAGCCCGGTCGATGATCGGCACGCCATGAACGATGTGCGCGTGCTGGACAACGTGGCCTATTCGTCCCTGACCGGCCCGCACGCCGGGCTGGCCGAACGCAAGGGCCGGGTCGTGCGCTATCGCGCCGACGTGGCGCCGTTCATGGCTCTGCCCGACGACCCCGGTCCGGCGGACTGGGCGGATCTGGCCGCGCTCGCCGGCCCGGGTGCGGTCGTACCGCTGGCCGACGGCGAGGAATTGCGGCCGCCCGCGGCGTGGGAGGTGGTGATGCGGATGCGCGGTGTGCAGTTGGTGGGTGACGCGGTCTTCGGCATACCCGACGACTCGCTCGTCCGGCTCACCGACGCCGACGTGCCCGAGATGCTCGATCTGGTCGCCCGTACCCGACCGGGCCCGTTCCTGCCGCGCACGATCGAACTGGGCACGTATCTGGGCGTTCGACACGACGGCGCGCTGGTCGCGATGGCCGGGGAACGGTTGCGCCCGCCCGGCTGGACCGAGATCAGCGCGGTGTGCACCGATCCGACCCGGCGCGGACGGGGTCTGGCCACCCGGCTGGTGCTCGCGCTGGTCGCGCACATCACCGCACGTGGCGACACACCGTTCCTGCACGCCGCGGCCGAGAACGTGAACGCCATCCGCCTGTACGAGTCCCTCGGCTTCCGACTGCGCCGCACCCCGGCCTTCGTCGCCGTGCGCGTTCCGGCCGACGAGCCGGCCGAGGGCGTGGCGCGGGGCTAGCGGCGAGGTCGTTCAGGGCCCGGCGGGCCGGCGGGCCGGCGGGCCGGCGGGCCGGCGGGCCGCCCACGATCGGGTGCGGCCCGCCGGTGTGCGTACCGCTGATGTGCGCGACGCCGGGTGCTCGAGGTCGGGTGTGCGCCCGGGCCCGCCCGGTCAGCCCGGCGGGGTCTCCGGGGCGTCGGCGTCCCGGTCGGCCCGGTCGGCCGCCTGTTCCGCCTCGGCGAGGATGGCCGCCGGGTCCGTCGGTGCGCCGGTGGGAGCGACGCGGGTGCCGGCGGGGACCGGTCCGCCGCCGCTGTCGTCCGATCCACCGCACGCGTTCAGCGCGGTGCCCAGCACGAGGACCGCGATCAGGGCGGCACCGGCCCGACGAGGTGCGCCGGTCACTTGCCGGCGGCAGGCTGCCGCGCGTCGCACCAGGTCTTCACGTTCGCCAGATCGGTCTTGCGCTGCCGCAGTTCGGGCAGCAGGCGCTGACGGGTGGTCAACCTGTCGTTCAGGTAGGTCTTCACCGCCGGGCGGTCGAGCCGGTCCGCGGTGGCGATCCGCTCTTGCAGGTGGGCGATCGACCCCTTGACCACGGCGGCGCCGTTCAGCCGCTCGATCGCCTTGTCCAGCCGGGTGTCGATCGCGGGGAGCCGCTTGCAGATGGCGGGCTTGTGCTTGTCGGCGCCGGGCATGGGGCCGGCCTGCGCGGCGGGGGCGGCGGCCAGGCCGGCGATCGTGGTCAGCGCCGCGAGGGCGCCGAGCGTCGCGAGACGGCGGGGTGCGCGGGTTCGCGCGGTGTTACGGCGAGACATGGTGCTTCTCCCGAGTTCACGGTTCACCACTCCGGTGCGAGGTGGCGTGCCGCGACGGTATGACCCTGTTCTGTGGGGTTCTTGTGGGCTGCCTGTGGGCTTCGTGTGAGGCCGGTGCGGTGGCCGGCCCGACCTTCGCCGGCGCCCGAACCCGGCGCTCGGTGACCGCTCCCGGCGCCGGTCCCACTTCCGGTTCGGCCGCGCGTTCAGCCGCCGGCCGCCCGTGCCGCCGGTTCCCGAGTCAACCAGTCGTGCCGGATCCCCCGGGTCCGGCTCGGCTCCACGTCCGGGCGCCGAAGCGGCAGCACGACCTCGACGCGGGTGCCGCGCCCGGTCGGCGGGGTCCCCACCGTGACGCGTCCCAGGTGCAGGGCCACCTGTTGGGCGACCAGGGTCAGGCCCAGACCCGCACCGGGGCTGTCGGGGCCCCGCCGGAACCGCTCGAACACCGCCTCGCGGCGCTCGACCGGTATGCCGGGTCCGTCGTCGTCCACCCGGATCCGGGCCCCGTCCACCCCGGCCTCGACCCCGATCCGGATCGAGACCGCGCCGTCCGGTCCGCGCCCATGCACCAGCGCGTTGCCGATCAGGTTGTCCAGGAGCAGCCGCAGCCCCGGTCCCAGGCCGTCGATCCGGACCTCGTCCTTCGGAGCGGACACGACCACGTCCGCGTCGGGTCGGTGGGTGCGCGCGTCGCGGGCCGCCGCGTGAGCCAGTTCGCCGAGATCGACCCGCTCGAAGGACTGGCCGTCGGCCAGATCGCCCTGCGCGAGCGCGCGCAGGGACGCGAGCAGCGACAGGATCCGCTCCTGCCCGGCCGTGAGGTCGGCGACGATCTCCGTACGCTCGGCCGGCGCCAGTTCGGGGTAGGTCGCGAGCACGTCCAGGTCGGTGCGCATGCCGGTGAGCGGTCCGCGCAGTTCGTGGTCCACCGTCGCGGCGAACGCCCGGGCCGTCTCCAGCGCCTCCCGGGTCCGGGCGGTCTGCGTGTCGTAGCGACCCAGGACCGCCGCGAGCGTGCGGCCGAGATCGTCCACCTCGGCGACCCCCGACGCGATGTGCACGTCCGGGCGCGCCGCGTCGTCCGGTTCGATCGCGGCCGCCCGCCGCCGCAGCGCCCGCAACGACCGGGTGGCGGTGCTGCCGACGGCGAGGCCGGCGAGCGCGGAGACGGGTACCGCGAATCCGGCCACCACGTACACGCGCCGGCGCAGCAGCGCGGTGCGCGCGTCGGTCTCCGAGGTGGGCTGGAACACCCGCAGCGTGCCGCTCGCGCCGAGTGGGCGGCTGACCATGCGCCACGCCTTGCCGCCGGCACGCACGGTGACCGGGCTCCGGCGCCTCGCGTCCGGCAGCGACACGCCCGCGGGCGGTTGGGGCCCGGCCGACACCGGGCCGCCGGGCAGTTCGACCCGTACGCCGAGGTCGAGCGCACCGTCCAGCAGCCGGTTCTCCCGGGCTCGTACGGCGTTCTCCCGCTCGTTCTCCACGGCACGCACCAGGGCCCGCGCGTCGGGTGCGAGATGGTCGGCGCGCTGCCGCAGGGCCACGTCCTGACGGTGGGTCACATCGGCGGTGACCCACCGGACGACCAGGGTTCCGGCGGCGATCACCAGCAGCGGGACGAGCACGCCCACCGCCAGCGCGATCCGGGTGGACAGCCGCATGGCCGGTCTACGGCGCGTTTCGCGGGCCCGGTCCGGGGCGGCGGTCACCGCCGGCCGTCCGGCACCCGCAGCACGAAGCCGACGCCGCGCACGGTGTGCAGCAGGCGCGGTCGGTCGCCGGCCTCCAGTTTGCGGCGCAGATAGCTGACGAAGGTGTCGACCACGTCGGTTCGTACTTCGAAGTCGTATCCCCAGACGCGGGCCAGCAGTTGATCGCGGGTCAGCACCTGGCCGGCGTTGCGCACGAACACGTCGAGCAGGGCGAACTCGCGGCCGGTCAGGTTCACCGGCTCGCCGTCGTGGGTGGCCAGGTGCGCGGCGCGGTCCAGCACGAGCGGGCCCGCGCGCAGCACCGAGTCCGTCGCGGCGTCCGGTGGGCGGCGGCGCAGCAGCGCCCGCAGCCGCAGGTCGAGTTCGCGCAGGTCGAAGGGTTTGACCAGGTAGTCGTCCGCGCCCGATTCCAGGCCGGTGATCCGGTCGGCCGTCTCGTCCCGGGCGGACAACATCAGGACCGGGGTCTCGATGCCTCGGGCCCGCAGCGTGGCGCAGACCTCGATGCCGGAGCGGCCGGGCATGGCCACGTCCAGCACGATCGCGTGCGGTGCCCGCGGCACGGGGCGCTCGGCGCTGCCCGTGAGGTCGAGCGCGGCGGCTCCGTCCGACGCGAGCAGCACGTGGTAGCCGGCCAAGCGCAGGCCGCGTTCGAGGGCGCGGCGAATCGCGGGGTCGTCGTCGACGACCAGGACGCGCGGCGGATCGCCCGGGTCCCGGGGCCGATGCTCGTCGTCGATACCTGGTGTCGTGGTCATCGTGTGCCGTCCCGCGTTCGCCGGCCTCCCGGAGGTGGGGAGACTCTACGTTGATCCGCACGTGGATCCGCGGTGGGGGACGCGACCGGTCGGCCGACAGTTCCACCCACCGCGCCGGGCGCGGGCCCGGCCGAACGACCTCGCGCCCCGCACCGTACGGTGCGGGGCGCGAGGATTGCGGGTCAGGCGTGCGTACGGCGCGGCAACTTCCAGCCGGGGCGGGGGAAGTGGCAGGTGTAGCCGTGCGGGTAGCGCTCCAGGTAGTCCTGGTGCTCGGGCTCGGCCTGCCAGAAGTCGCCCAGCGGCTCCACCTCGGTGACCACGTCACCCGGCCACAGGCCGCTGGCCTGCACGTCCGCGATGGTCTCGATGGCCGTCGCGCGCTGCTGCTCGTCGGCGAAATATATCGCCGAGCGGTAGCTCCGGCCGATGTCGTTGCCCTGCCGGTCCCGGGTGGTGGGGTCGTGGATCTGGAAGAAGAACTCCAGGACGTCGCGGTACGTCGTCACGGAGGGGTCGAAGAGGATCTCGATCGCCTCGGCATGGTCGCCGTGGTTGCGGTAGGTCGCGTTCGGGACGTCGCCGCCCGAGTAGCCGACCCTGGTGGCGGTGACCCCCGGCTGCTTGCGGATCAGGTCCTGCATCCCCCAGAAGCATCCGCCGGCCAGAACCGCCTTCTCCACCTGAGCACTCATGTCGCAACTCCTGACTGCCTCGACTACTCACCCGGGAAGAGAACAAGCGACGCGAGGCGGGTGTTCCCGCCGGTCGCCGGGGCCGGGGCTGGATACCTTCATCGTATCGACCCCGGCCCCGGCCCCGGGGGCTCCGATCCGGATCGACGGTCCGGTCGGCCGGGGCGGGTCGGCCGATCCGGTCGGCGATCCGGGTCAGTCGATCCGGTCGAACCCTTCGTCGCGGCCCGGTCCGGCCGCCCGCTCCGCGCGGGGCGCCGCCGCGGCGGTCGGGTCCACCTCGTCGGCACAGACCGTGCCGCGCGGTGGGAGGTCCAGATCGGTCAGGTAGGCCGTGGCCGCCGCCTTGGCACACGCACTGCGGCCGAAGGCGGTGTGCCCCTCGGCGCGGAAGGTGAGCAGCCGGCCGTTGTCCAGCCGATCCGCCAGCGCGACCGCGTCCCGGTAAGGGGTGTCGGGGTCGCCGGTGGTGCCCAGGACCAGGATCGGCGCGGAGCCCCACGCCCGGTACGAGCCCTGGTGTCGGCTGACCCGCTCACCGGTCCACTGCACACAGGCCGGGGCGTGGTTGTGGTCGTAGGTGGGCGGGCCGAAGCCGATGGCCGGGCCGAGCAGCGGCGCGTCGCGGACGTTGGCCCGCACGTTGCGCTCCAGTCGGCCCGGGTCCTTCGGGTAGACGCGGTCGACACACTCGACGGCGATGTTCGCGGTGAGGAAGTCGAAGCTCGCCGGCGACGGCGGTCGAAGCAGGAACGCCGTACCGTCGCGCAGCTCCGCCTGCCGCAGCGCCGCGCCGAACGCGGGCCAGATCGCCTTGCCCTCGTTGATGTTGAACATCAGTCGATACACCAGGGTGTAGCCGTTGGCGAGCGCTCCGGACGGGGTGACCACCGGGCGCGCGTCCAACTCGGACACCAGCCGGTCGAAGGCGCCGCGCGCGTCGCCGCCGCCGAACCCGCAGCCGGTCGGGTCGGCCGAGCACCAGTCCAGGAAGCGGCCCATCGCGCCGTCGAGGGCCAGATATTGCGGCCGGTCGTACTCGTAGGGGCGGTTCGCGTAGCGCACCGGGTCGTACCCGCCGTCCAGCACCATCGCGCGGACGCGCCCCGGGTATCGGTCCGCGTACACCGTGCCGACGAAGCTGCCGAACGAGCGTCCGTAGAAGGAGAGCCGGCGCTCGCCCAGGGCCTGTCGCAGCAGGTCCAGGTCGCGGGCGACGTAGTCGGTGCCCATGAACGGCAGTACGTCGCCGGCCTTGGCGGCGCACGCGGCGTCGAAGTCCCGCGCGGTGGTCACCGCGCGCCGGTACGCGTCGGGGCCCGGGTGTCCCGGCGAGGCCCCGATCTCCTGGGCGTAGCGGACGTCGTCCCAGCACTCGTACGGGGCGCTGCGCCCGATTCCGCGCGCGTCGAAGCCGAATACGTCGAACCGGTCCCGCAATTCGGCGGGCAGCGCGGCGTGGTTGCCGCGCACGAAGTCGACCCCGGAGTTGCCCGGTCCGCCCGGTTGCATCACCAGGGTGCCCAGCCGCCTGCTCGGATCCGCGGCCCGGTGTCGGATCACCGCGAGGGTGAGGGTACGCCCGCGGGGGTCGCGATAGTCCAGCGGCACCGCAGCGTTCGCGCACTCGAAGGTCGCGTCCTGGGCGCAGGGTGCCCAGGCCAGGGTGGGTGTGGGCGGTGCGCTCTCGGCGGTCGCGGCGGCGGCGTTCACCGAGCCGGCCCCGATCACCGACAGGCCGGCGACCACGATCGCGGCGACCCGCGTACGCAGCGCGCGCCGCCGGGTCGGGCCGGCCGGACGGTCCCGACGCACGAAGGCGCGGGTGGGGTCGTTTGCGGATGGTAAGGCGTGGCGGTCGGGTGTCATGGTTTCACCGATTCCGTTCCGGGAGTGCGCGGTCGGGCTCGTGCGAAATATCGCAGACCGGCCCGCTCCCCGTCGCCGGAACACGTGGGATCACCCGCCCACCGCCCCGGCACCAGGCCCTGTCCGGCGGATCGTGGTGGATCGGGCCGCGTCGTGAGCGCAGCAAGGAGCCCGAAGGGCGGATGCCGTGCATCGGCGTGCCGGGGAAGCAGCCGCATAGTGGTTGTATTCGGCTGTTTCTCCGGTGCGGCGAGGCGCGGTGCCAGGCGGCGCGGACCCACCAGGATCCGCCGGACAGGGCCTAAAACGCGTCGACGTCGATCGAGATATGGCCCGGGCCCATGGCGCAGACCCGCCACTTCCCGTTCTCCCGGCGCAGGTCGACGTTGTAGGGAGAGGCCGAATGGTCCTGTCCGGTGACCTTCACGTTGACCGTGGCCGTGTCGTCGGTCCGGGTGGAAGCAACGAGCGAGAAGCTGAACCCGGTCCCCTCGCCGGCCAGGATCCGATGCGCGTCCGCGCCGTTCGCACCGGCGCAGGCGCCGTAGAGCGCCGCGGGTGAACCGCCGTCGGCGACCGTACGCAGATACTCCCGCGTGACGTCGTGCTCGGCCCCGTCGAACGCGGTCGGAGCCGGGGCGCACGACACGGCCGCCAGGGCCGCCGCCACCCCCGCGACCCGAAACACCTTCCGTGATCCCGCTGTTCGCCCACCGGCGCCACGCACCACGGTCCCCCACTCGGATGTACGACCGGACGCGGTTGTACGGCCGGTGGATGGTAGCGCGGTCCGACCGCCGATTGGGGGCTTCGGGCCGACCCATCGGTCACCCCGGCCAAAGGTTGATCCGCTTCGCTGTTCGAGCGCGTGTGTTCTTCCGTCGGCCCGTCGGCACCGCCCACGGGCGCCTCATTTCACGTCCGGCCGAGAAAACCGCCGATGACGCGCAACTCACCCCAGCAATACCGGAGTTGGTCGCTTTCGACCGGCGGGATCGGCTCCCGACCCGAAGAGCGGTGATCACCCATAAGTGTTACTTAGCGCTACTAAGGGTGATTTTCGCAATATATGAGGCAACTTTCCGCAGTGCCGTCGCGTTCCCCATCGGATCGCCGATCACGCGCCGGCTGCGAAGGAGAGATCGTCCCTGATGCGTACCACTCGTGTCTTTTGCAGCACCGTAGCCGCCGGCCTGTTGGCCGTAGCCATCGGAGGCACCGCCACGGCCGCCGAGGGTCCCGGCCCGCAGACCAAGGACATCAAGGCCGAGGCGTCAGGCGCCGACAGCGGATCCGGCGCGGAGCAGGGCAAGAAGGGGAACGGTGCCCCGACTTGCCCCCGTCCGGCGCACGACTGCTCGAGCAAGCCGGCGCACAAGCCCGCCGAGAAGCCTGCGGACAAGCCCGACCACAAGCCGGCCCACAAGCCGAGCAGTAAGCCGGCGGACAAGCCCGACCACAAGTCGGAGCACAAGCCGAGCCACAAGTCGGACGGCATCGTCATCGGCCACGTGACGAACACCGTCGTCACGAACAACCACATCAGCCACACGACCAACAGCTACGTGGTGAACAACCACAAGACGGTCGTGGTGGACCACCACAAGCCTGTCAAGCACCCCGTCAAGCACCCCGTCAAGCACCCTGTCAAGCACCCCGAAGCGGTGAAGCCGGCCCCGCACAAGCCCGTGCACAAGCCCGCCGCGCCCGTCCACAAGCCCGAAGCCCGTCCGGAGGCCAGGCCGGCCGGCCAGACCAAGCTGCTGCCGGTCGGCGCGGTGGCCGGCGGCGCGGGTGGCACCACCGAGTCCGACAACAGCCTCCTGGGTCTGGGCGCCGCACTCGCCGTCGCGGGTGCCGGGGCCGGTGCGTTCGCGCTGCGCCGGGGCAACCTGCGTGGCTGACACACCTTTCGTCCATCGCGCCGGCCGCCGCCTCCTGCTGGTGGCGGCCGTCGCGGTGCTGGTCTGCGGCGTCGTGCTCGCCGTGCTCGGTTATCAGGAACGACGTCCACCCGCCGCGGCCACGGCCGCGCCCAAGGTGGTGTCCACGCACGCGCCCGCCACGACGCCCACCGGCGGCCCGGGCGGCCCGAATGGCCCTGCCGACCCCGTCCCTCCCGCCGCGCCGGCGGTCGAGGGCCCGATCCTCGCCCGCGCCGAGCCCGCCTCGGTCGACATCCAGGAGATCGGCCTGCATGCCCCCGTGACCTCGGTCGGGCTCGGTGCGGACGGCGCCGTCGAGGTTCCGCCCCCCGATCCGGAGCGTCACGCCGGCTGGTACAACCAGGGACCCACGCCGGGCGAACTCGGCCCCGCCGTAGTGGTCGGCCACCTCGACTCCGCCTCCGGCCCGGCCGTGTTCTACGACGTCGGCACCCTGCACCCGGGGTCGACCGTGGAGATCCACCGCGCGGACCGGAGCATCGCGGTGTTCACCGTCGACTCCGTGGAGCGCTTCGCCAAGGCCGAGTTCCCCACACAGCGGGTGTACGGCGACCTGAACCGGGCCGAGTTGCGCCTGATCACCTGCGGCGGCGACTACGACCCCGACAACGGGGGCTACCAGGACAACACCGTGCTGTTCGCACACCTGACCGGTTCACGCTGACTCTCCGCGTCCCCTCTTGTCCCCCACCGACAGCGGCCTCCCGCCCGGGAGTTCGGCCGGGCCCGGCGATCCGCCCGGCCCGGCCGACGCGATTTCCCGGTGCCGGTCAGACCACGCGCAGCGGGGCGCCGGCGGTGCGACCCGAGCCCAGGCCGTCGGCGTGGATGCGGTAGTCGCCGGGGGCGGCCCCTTCGCGAACCGAGATCGAGGCGGATCCGGCGGTGTCCGCCGTGACCGTGGTGATGGTCCCGGAACCGGCCCCGGTCCAGCGGAAGGTGATCCGTTCGCCGGGGCGGAATCCGGCCGCGCGCGCCGTGTAGGAGGCGCCGACCGCGACGGTGCTCGTGGAGAGCGTCAGGGTCGGCGCGGGCGCCGCCGGCGACGTGGCGGCCACCACGCGCAGCGGCGCGGCGGCGATCCGGCCGAACACGGCCCCCCGGGCCAGGATGCGGTAGTCGCCCGGAGCCGCGCCTTCGCGCACCGAGATCACCGCCGTCCCGTCGCGGTTCGCGGTGACGGTGTCGATCGTTCCGGTACTGGCTCCGGTCCATTGGAAGGTGATCCGCTCTCCGGGCTCGAAGCCGGCCGCGCGCGCGGTGTACGACGCGCCGACGGCGACCGTGTTCGTCGACAGCGTCAACGTCACCGGCGGCGCCGCGGTGCGCGAGGGGCTCGTCGGCCCGACGCTTCGACCGCCGGGGCGGTTGGTCGAGGTGGTGGGCGCGGACCGGCCGGGCGCGGGCAGCGTCGAGGTGGTGGGCGCCGATCGGCCGGGCGCGGGCAGCGTCGACGGGTGGTCCGAGGGAGGCTTCGGTCGGCGCTCGGAGGTGGTGTCGGCCTCGCCGGCGGTCCCGGTCGGCCGCACGATCGTGACGTCGGGGCGGTCGAGGTCGGTCAGCACGATGCGGGACATCGGGCCGCCGTCGCCGCCGGTGACGGCGACGACCGCGCGCTTGTCGTACACCCGCTTCCAGGCCGGGGTCAGACCGTTCGGCTTGATCCGGTCCGGCGCCTGGGCCAGGGCGGTGAGCGGGTTGCCACAGCCGCACTTGACCACCGGCCGACCCCACGGGTCGACCAGCACCGCCGTACCCGCCTGGAGCAGCGCGGGGTAGCCCTCCGCCGTGCCGCCGCGGAACCGGTGGTTGCGCACCAGCGCGTCCTGGCGCAGCAGAACGGGCGTGGTGCGGGCCACGAAGTCGTCGATCTGCGCGATCGTGATGCCCAGGGCGGCCGTCCACGCGGCGGCCTTGACCGGGTCGGCCGCCAGCAGCGCGACGAGCCTGGGCCGGTCGCAACCGGGCACGTCGCGCGCGACGCCGTACAGACCGGGGGTGTCGCCACGACGACGGCCGCCGTCCGGCGCCGGGTGCACGTCGGCCCGGTCCCGGCCCACGCGCTCGAAGAAGGCGGACGCGGTGGCCGTGACGGCCGCTTCGGCGGTCACCTCCACGGCGGCGCGGGCGAGCAGCGCGCAGCCGCCGACGGCGGATCCGAGCGTCGTCGCCGCGAGCACGCCGGCCACCGCCGTGCCCGTTCGACGCGGGAGGTGAAGCGCGGTGTGTGCGGTTCGGCGAGCGACCGAACGCGGGTGCGAGAACCGGTACATGGAGGCATCCCTTCGCCTGGGGGCCGCGCGTGACGACCCGTTCGGTGGGGATGTGCGTCCGCGCCCGGATTTCTCTCCGAATCCGCGGGAACTTCTTTTTTCGCGACCCGCCGCCCACGAGGGGCCGGGTGCGGATCCGCGTGAGGATCAGTCCGAGACGACCGCCGTCGGGAAGATCCGGGCCAGGTGGTAGTCGATGACCACCCGCACCTCCGCGAGCGAGCGGCGGTTGTGCAGAACGTCCAGACCCAGCCCGGTGACCCCCGACACCAGCAGGTCCGCCTCGTGCCCGGCGTCCAGGCCCGGCGCCACGAGCCCGGCCGTGCGACCCGTCTCGATGATGTCCGCGACCATGTGCTCCAGCGGTTGTTCGGCGGCCAGGAAGACCTCCGCGAGCTCCGGGTCGGTCAGACTACGGGCGTAGTAGGCCGCGAACACCCGCAGCGCGAAGCCGCGTTGCTCGTCCATCGGCAGGAACTCGCCCAGGATCGACCGCAACAGCCCGGGGATGTCACCCGCGTCGGTCGGAATCCGGGTCCTGGCGAGCCGACCGTTCTCCTCGTGCAGCAGGCGCAGCGCGTCGACCAGGAGGGTGTGCTTGCCGGCGAAGTGGTACTGGACCAGCCGCAGGGACACGCCGGCCTCCGTCGCGATCCGGCGCATGCTCGCCGCGTCCAGGCCCTGTTCGGCGGCGATCCGCCACACCGCCTCGGCGATCCGGCGCCGTTGCCGGGCCCGGACGTCCCTGGGCCGGGCCTCCGTCGGCGCGGTCGCGACGGGTGGCTGCTTGCGTCGACGATACGCCCGGGCCTGGCAACTCCGGGAGCAGTACAGGGCGGGACGACCGCGGTGCGACCCGGCGATGTCGGCGCCGCACATCCGACACCCCGACCCTTTTTCGTCACGCATGGTGCTCATTCTAGCGTGCGCTTTGTGTGACGAAACGTAACTATTGCTGCTTGCAAAGGCAGATTTCGGCCATCTCGCTGATACGTTCGTAACGCGGGACGTTGAAGGAGGGAGTCCATGAGACATGACGTTCGACAGATCCTGGGCATGGTCGTGATGGTGGCCTTCGGACAGGGGTTGGTCCGACTTCTCTTCGGCGACGACGAGCGCGGGCTGCTCCCGTGGCTCCCGGGTGGCTTCGCGCCGGCGCTCCTCGCCTACTCCGTGCTCACCGCCGCCGGCGCGCTCCTCGCGGCCCGCGGCTACACCCGCGCCAGGGCCCTGGGGCGCCGCGAATGACCGGGACGTGCGCAGGCCCTCGGGCGGGTTCGGGGCACCGGCTCCGCGCGCCCGATCAGCGCCTCGATCACTGGTCCCGGCGGCGGATCCGGATCGCGGCCACGGTCGGCGGCACGACCGCGTAGGCACCCATCACCGCGGCGGCGGCGATCGGCGGCAGGGTCGTGCCGTAGATGGAATAGGGGTTGCCGGTGCCCGCCAATTGACCCGGAAGGCTGTCGAGAGCGAACGAGCCGGCCCGTGCGTCCCAGGGCGCGGGCAGGTTGTGCGCGACCATCGGAACGACGTACAGGAGACCGGCCACGGCGCTGATCGTGCCCGCCGTGGACCGCAGCACCGCGCCCAGCCCGTATCCCACCAGCGCGGCCACCGTGATCGCCAGGCTCTGCGTGATCAGCAGACCGGTCGTGGGAGCACCCGCGTCGGTGTAGGCGGGGATCGGCCGGTCCCCGACCACGGCCCGGGTCAGGTAGGACGTGGCGAACACGCAGACCGATCCCAGCGCCAGGGCGAACGTGCCGACGACCGCCGCCTTCGCCCACACCACGCGTCCGCGCCTGGGCACCGCGACCAGCGTGTCCCGGATCATGCCGCCGGCGTACTCGGAGGTGATCGTCAGCGCGCCGAGCACGGCCATACTCATCTCGGCGACGGTCAGGAAGAGCGGTTCCAGGGGCGACATGGAAAAGTGCGCGCGGTCCGTCGCCGACAACCCGTCCCAGGTGTGCGCGCCGTACGCGGCGAGTGCGCAGGTGCCGGCCATGGCGACGGCGAGCGCGGCCAGGACGATGTACGTGGAGCGCACGGTGCGCAGCTTGAGCCATTCCGCGGCGAGCACGTCGGTCATCGCGCCGGCTCCGTCGACACGAATTCGAGGCGGCCCGCCGTCAGTTCGACGTACGCCTCCTCCAGCGAGGCGGTTCGCGCGCGGATTTCCCACACCGGGATGCCGCGGGTCGCGGCGAGGTCGCCGATGTCGTGCGGTTCGAGCCCGCGCACCAGGAGGCGGCCGTCCGGCTCCGACGCCACCGTCGCGCCCGCGGACACCGCGGCCGAGGCCAGTTCGCCCGCGCGCGGCGAACGCACCAGTACACCCCGGGCGAAACGATCGGTGAGCTCGCGCACGGAGGTGTCGGCGATCAGACGCCCTTCGGCGATCACGATCAGGCGATCGGCGGTCAGTTCCATCTCGCTCATCAGGTGGCTGGAGACGAAGACCGTGCGGCCCTCGCCGGCCAGGGCGCGGATCCGGTCGCGGAGTCGGCGGATGCCGTCCGGATCCAGGCCGTTGGTCGGCTCGTCCAGGATCAAGACGCCGGGATCGCCGAGCAGCGCCGCGGCCAGTCCCAGTCGCCGGCGCATGCCCAGCGAGAATCCGCCGACCCGGGTGCGACCGACCGCGGCCAGACCGACCTGTTCCAACGCCGCGTCGACGTTGCGGCGCGAAAGGGCGTTGCTGCGGGCCAGCCAGCGCAGGTGGTCGACCGCGGTCCGTCCGGCGTGCGCGGTGTCCGCGTCGAGCAGCACACCCACCTCGCGCATCGGGCGCGGCAGTTCGGCGTAGGCGCGGCCGTTGATCCGGGCGGTGCCGTGCGTGGGCGCGGCCAGGCCGAGGATCAGCCGCAGGGTGGTGGACTTGCCGGCGCCGTTGGGGCCGAGGAATCCGGTCACCACACCGGGACGCACCACGAAGGACAGCGCGTCGACGGCGACGACCCGCCCGTATCGCTTGGTCAGGTCTTCCACTTCGATCATGCGGATCACCCTCGGGTGCCCGGAGGCCTTGGCACATCGGGCGGCCGACTGACATCCCGGGGGATGAGGCGGGCCGCGGTCGCGCTCCGTAGGGTCGGGGTGTGAACGAGTTCGGCCTGCGCTCGGCGGTGACCCGACGGCTGACCCGACGGTGGTTGTTCGCGCTGGACGGCGCGGCCGCCGTGGGGTTCACGCTCGCCGCGTGGTCGGGCGGACACGGACGTCATCTGCCGTGGTGGGCACGCGGATTGTTCGCCCTGGGGATCGGGGCTCCGATCGCGGTCCGGCGCCGATGGCCGGGGCCGGTGTTCGCCGTGGTGCTCGCCGCGTGTGTCGCGGCGGAAGTCGTGGGCGCCGCACGCACGTTGTTCGTCGCCGCCGCCTTCGCGCTGTACCCGGTCGCGCTCTCCCTTCACCGCCGCCGCCTACCCACGCCGACCATCGCGGCGCTCGGCGCGGGCTCGCTGTTCGCGCTGGCCGCGTTCGGGCCCGCGTACGCGTGGCGAATCGATCCGGCGCCGGCCATGGCCGCGACCGGCGCGCTGGGCGGCGCGTGGACGATCGGCCGGGCGGTACGCGCCCGCCGCGAGTTCGCGGCACGCACCGCCCGGGAGTCGGCCGAGCGCGCGGCGGCCGACGAACGGTTGCGCATCGCACGCGAGTTGCACGACGTGGTCGGGCACACGATGGGGGTGATCGCGGTCAAGGCGTCGATCTCGGGCCACGTGGCCGAGAGTCGTCCCGGGGAGGCGGTCGAGGCGCTGCGGGTGATCGAGGCCACCAGCCGCGAGGCGTTGACCGATCTGCGCCGGATGCTCGGTGTGCTGCGCGCCGAGGAGGAGGCCGGGTCACGACCGGCTCCCGGCGTCGCCGAGTTGGGGGCACTGGTCGAACGTGCGACGCGGATGGGCGTACGGGTCACCCTGCGGGTCGCGAACGTGCGCGAGCTCCCCCAGGGTGTCGGCCTGTCCACGTTTCGCATTGTCCAGGAGGCGCTGACGAACGTGACCCGGCACGCCCCGGCCGCCCGTTGCGAGGTCTCGGTCGAGGCGGACGGCCGGCGGGTGCGGATCGAGGTGAGCGACGATGGTCCCGGCACCGCGGCCGGACCGCACGGCTATGGGCTCGTCGGGATGCGCGAACGGGTGGCGCTGCACGGCGGCACGCTCACCGCCGGTCCGCGCGCCGGGGGTGGCTTCCGCGTGGTCGCCGTGTTGCCCTACCGCCAGGATCCGGCGCCCGGGCGGGCGGGGGCGGCCAGGCCGGTGTCGTAGCAGGCGATCACCAACTGCACGCGGTCGCGGGCGCCGAGCTTGTCCAGGAGGCGGCTCACGTGCGACTTGACCGTCGGCAGGCCGACCCGCAGGCGCGCGCCGATCTCGGCGTTGGACAACCCTCGGCCGACCAGCGCCAGCACCTCGCGTTCGCGGTCGGTCAACCCGACCAACTCGCCCGGCGGCGACGCCGGTTCCCCGCTCGGGGCGGTCGGCCCGTAGCCGGCGATCAGCCGTCGTGTCACGGTCGGCGCCAGGAGCGCCTCGCCGGCCGCGATCACGCCGATCGCGGTGAGCAGTTCGGCCGGCCGGGTGTCCTTGAGCAGGAACCCGCTCGCGCCCGCGCGCAGGGCCGGATACACGTAGGCGTCCAGGTCGAACATGGTCAGGATGAGCACCCGGGTGCCGGGTACGCCCTCGGGTCCGCAGATTCGCCGGGTCGCCTCCACGCCGTCCATCTCGGGCATCCGGACATCCATCAGGACCACGTCCGGGCGTTCGCGCCGGGCCAGTTCGACCGCCTCGACGCCGGTGGCCGCCTCGCCGACCGTCGCCAGTCCCGGCGCGGTGTCCACGAGCATCGCGAAGCTGCCTCGCAACAAGGCCTGATCGTCGGCGATCAACACCCGGATCGACACCTCGGACCCCGTCCGTCACCCCCGACACCGTGCCACGACGATACCCCGCCGGCACGTGCCACACGGCGCGAGGCGCACGCCACGACGTCCGGGGCCGGCTCGGTGGCCCCCGGCCGGCCGCCGGCGCGCCCGGCGTCGATGCCAGACTGGCCCGCCGGACGACGACCCCGCGCGTCGCCGGGCGCCGGTCCAGACAGGCGTCGGGCGGCGGGACGCACACGCGACGGGGCGGTACGGGACGGAACGGGGCAGCGGTGAGCAGGGCGATCTCGATGTTGTGGAGGCACGCCGATCCGAGCCTGGTCGTGCAGCTCGTGGCGCGCTGCGATCCCAGCGGGCGCGGCCGGTTGGCGGCCCTGTTGTCCGACGTGCCCGAGGTGGTCGACCACGCGCTGACCGACGGTGATCGGGCCGTACACATCGCGCTCGCCCGATACGACCGGCTGCCTCGCTCGGTCCTGGATCGGCTGGTCGCGCTCGACGATTCCGAGATCGATCGGCACGTCTTCCTCAATCCCCGCGCCGACACCCGCATCCGCCGCCGGATCCTCGGCCGTGCCCTGGATCCCGAACTGCGCGAGACGTTGCGCACCACCCGCACCCGCACGCACGCGCTGGCCCTGGTGTACGCGCGTGACGGCCGACTGCTCCGGCACGCGCTGACCGTCCTGGGCAGGCTCGCCAACCGACCCCATGTCGAACGGGCCCGGCTGCGGGCGTTCGCCGGACTGTGGCGGGCCGAAGGGCCGGAGGCCGTGCACGCCGCGCTGTCCGTCGGCCGGTATCGCACCAAGGTGGTGGCGCCGATCGTGCGCGCGGCACTCGACGCGCCCGAGGGGTTGATGTTGCTGGAGGTCGGCGCGTGCGCCGGACCGGACGAGCGCGAACTCGTCACGCTGCTGCGAGCCGGCGGCTTGCGGCGCGGCGAGGCCCGGCACGTGCTCGCGACCTCGGACACGCCGCCGGACTGGGACACGCTCGCGCGGGCCCATCGGCGGGAGCCGTTCACGCCCGAGGTGGCCGCGGCCCTGGCCGGCACCGAGGGCTGCCCGCCGTCGGTGGTGGCCGTGCTGGACGCCGCCGCGAACCACAACCATCGCCCGCTCGAACAGGCCCTGCTGGCGGGTGTGACGACGCCCGAGGAGTTCCTGAGCGCGGGCCGGCCCGCCTGGGACGTCCTGCGCGCCATCGACGCGTTCGACGCGCGATCCGCCGGGGCCGCCGCGTTCGACCCGCTCGTGACGGCGCTCCGCCCGCTGCTGCCGAACGATGTCCCGGGCTGGCTGCGGTTGGCCCGTGCGGGACCGGGATTTCCCGGGACGGTCCACGAACTGTTGCGCCACGTCGAGCACTCGGCCGGCACTCCCGCGCCGGCCGCGGACCCGGGCCGGACCGCAGGGCCGCCCACCGCGCCGCCCGGCCCGCTCCGGTACCCGACAAGCCCGTTGTCGCTCCTGCTGACCCGCGCCGAACCGGGCCCGGCGGCCGAGGTCGTCTCCGCGCTGGACCCGGACGACCTGCACGCGTTCGGCGCCGGCCGACACGGTCTCGCCCCGGCGGTGGCGGTCGCGCTCGCCCGCCGGTGGCCCGGCGAGCTCCCGCTCGGGATCGCCCGCCGGATCACGGCCCGCCGCGACGCGATCCAGGCGCTCGCGGAGGTGGAGGACGAGCTTTCCGCCGAGGTAGTCAAGGCACTCGCCCGGACCGACGAGGGCATCTGGTCCGTCGATCCTCGGCGGGGCCGTACCCGCTACCGCATCGAGGGTCGCGCGTCGCCGGCGGACCTGGAGACCTGGCCGTCGCCCGAACCCCTGCGCGCGCTGCCCCGCCGGGTCCCCGCCGCGCTGTGGCGCCGCCTGGCCGAGGATCCCGGTGCCGACCGGATCCCCGATCCGGCGGCTGCCCTCGCGGCCTACCACCCGGACTGCCCCGAAGCCCTGCTCCACACCCTCGTCCGGCGCCATCCGCATTTCTTCTCCTACGGGTGGGTGCAGTCCCCCGCCGTCGCCCGGGCGCTGGTCGCCGACCCTCCCGTGCGCGAGTTCCCGATCCGGGAACTGGGCGACCTCCTGCGTGACGGGATGCTCACCCAGGCGGAGATCCTGGCCGGGGCCCGGCCGGCCGCATACGCCCTGATCGTGTGCCGTGAATTCGCCCGCGACACGGTGCGCCGGCGGTTGCGCGAGGACGTGGACGCCTGGGTCGTGGCGACGAGCCTGCTCCGCGACTTCCCCGGCACGCTGGAGGAACTGCTCGCCACCGCGGCGGCCGTGACCGCCTGACCGCTCCGGGCGGCGCGGCGCACGGGAGCCGTCACCGTCATCAACTTTTGTTGACGAGCCGATCCTTCATCAACTAAAGTTGATGCGTGATCGACGCCGAAGACGTCCCCTCGCCCGAGCATCCCGAGGACGCGTTCGCGGCCGTGGTCGCACTGCGCGGCCTCGCCGCGTCACTGGAGCGAGCCGCGGTGGACCACGCACTCGCCCAGGGCTGGACCTGGAACCACATCGGTCAGGCCCTGGGCATGAGCGCCCAGGCCGCCCACAAACGCCTGTCACCCTCCCGACGAACGCCACCACAGGACCGGTAGATCCACCGGACCGGCAAGGAGATCCACCATGGGCATTCGAGCCGCGATACACGACATGGGCGCGATGAAGCGCCTCCTCACCGGCGCCGAGGAGCAGGCCCGCGCGCTCGGCGAGGACACCCCCGGCCCCGAACACCTGCTCCTGGCCGCCCTCGCGCTCCCCGACGACTCCGCCCGCACGGCCCTGGCCGCGTCCGGCGTCACCGTCGAGGACGTCCGCCGCGTGCTGGCCGAATCCCATGCCGCGGCGCTGCGTTCGGTCGGCATCGACACCGACTCGATCGCCGCCGTCTCCCCCGCGCCCGCCCCGCGCGGACCGTACCGCGCCTCCGGCAGCGCGAACGAGGTGTTCCAACGGGCCGTCGCCATCGCCAAGTCCGAGCGGCCCGGGAAACTGCGCACGGCGCACGTCCTGATCGCCGTCGCCGAGCTCGAACACGGCACGGCCGCCCGCGTGTTGCGCAATCTGGAGATCGATCGCCCGACCCTGATCGCGGCGGCGCACGCGGCCGTCCGGAACGAGAACCCCACCGGTCGGTGACGACCGGCGACCCGCCGGCGCCGGAGGCCGCCGTCACCGGGACGGGGGCGGCAGCCGCCGGCGCCGGCGGGTGCGTCAGGCGCGCAGTCGCGCCATCCACGACTCGATCTCGTCCGCGCCGCGCGGCAGCGCGGCCGACAGGTTCCGGTTGCCGTCCTCGGTGACCAGGATGTCGTCCTCGATCCGCACCCCGATGCCGCGATACTCCTGGGGGACCGTCAGGTCGTCGGCCTGGAAGTACAACCCGGGCTCCACCGTCAGGCACATCCCCGGCTCCAGCGCGCCGTCCACGTACGACTCGGTCCGCGCCACCGCGCAGTCGTGCACGTCCAGGCCGAGCATGTGGCCCGTGCCGTGCAGGGTCCACCGGCGTTGCAGGCCGAGTTCGAGCACACGCTCCACCGGCCCCTCGACGATGCCCCAGGCGACCAGGTGCTCGGCGAGCACGCGCTGCGCCTCGTCGTGGAACTCGCGGTACTTGGCGCCGGGGCGCACCGCGGCGATGCCCGCCTCCTGCGCGGCGAGCACCGCGTCGTAGATCCGCCGCTGCAACTCGGTGAAGCGGCCCGCGATCGGCAGCGTCCGGGTCACGTCCGCGGTGTACAGCGTGTGCGTCTCGACGCCCGCGTCCAGGAGAAGCAGGTCGCCCGAGCGCACGGCCCCGTCGTTGCGCACCCAGTGCAGCGTGGTCGCGTGCGGTCCGGCCGCGCAGATCGAGCCGTAACCGACGTCGTTGCCCTCGACCCGGGCGCGCAGGAAGAACGTGCCCTCGAGGTAGCGCTCGCTGGTCGCCTCGGCCCGATCCAGCACCCGCACCACGTCCTCGAAGCCGCGTACGGTCGAGTCCACCGCGGCCTGGAGCTGGCGGATCTCGAACTCGTCCTTGACCAGCCGCTGCTCGGCCAGGAAGACACGCAGTTCCTCGTCCCGCTCGGCGTCGAGCCGCTCGCCCAGGGCGCTCTCCAGCCCCGCGTCGTGCCCGCGCACGATCCGCACGTCGGCGCCCGCCCGCGCCACCTCGGTCGCGGCCGCACGCACGTCCCGACAGGGCAGCCCGTACAGCGCCTCGCCCTCGGTCAGACCGGGCCGCCGGCCGACCCACAGCTCGCCCTGGCCGTCCAGCCAGAACTCGCCGTTCTCGCGGTCGGACCGGGGCAGCAGGTACAGCACCGCGTCGTGGCCGTCGGCGACCGGTTCCAGGACCAGCACGCCGTCCTGGGTCAGGTCGCCGGTCAGGTAGGCGTACTCGCTCGACGCCCGGAAGGGGTATTCGGTGTCGTTGGAGCGGGTCTTGAGGTTGCCCGCGGGAATCACCAGGCGTTCGCCCGGGAACCGGACCGACAGCGCGGCCCGGCGCCGGGCGGTGTGGGGTGCCTGTTCGATCGGCGCGAGATCCTCGCGCCCGGTGTCCGCCCAACCGGCGCGCATGTTCGCGGCCAGTTCCTCCGAGACGTCCCGGTACAGGCCGTTCTTGCGCTGCTTGATCGGCTGCGCCTGCTCTGCGGACTGCCCGTTCTCGGCATCCACGCCTGCCTCCTCGGCTCGACTCCCGGTTGCGTTTCGATCATGCGTACGCCGTGCGTACGCGCCCATTCTTCCCGACCGGTGTTCGAGGGCGGGCACGGCGTCCCGGTGCGTCGACGCAGGCGGGAGCCGGGGGTGGTGCACACTCGTTCGAGTCGGCTCCTCCGGGCGGCCGGCATTTCCTGCGTTCGGGTGACCCGTGCGACCGGGACGACCCGCGAGCCGGACTCGAAAATACGTTCTGGTTAAAATTAGGACAAAATCGGGCATCGAACGCCGCTATGGGCTGTGTTGATGTGGTGACGTCCCGTGTTCGTCGAGTTCTCCCGCGCTGGACCCTCGCGCTGGGCCTGTGTGCCTGCCTCGCCGCGTCGGCGTGCGCGGACACCGACTCCGCGCGGGTGGACAAGGCGGGTCCGGCAGTACCGCGACCGGTGGCACTCGACCGGGTCGCTCCGGACCGCGAGCTACCGGACAAGGCGGCGCCCGAGGCGCCGGGGCAGGCCGCGCGGGCCGCACTGCCGGACGAGGCCACCACCCGCCGGGAGCGCGCCGCGGTGACCGCCGCCGCGAAGAAGTGGGGCCTGGCCTCCGTCCCGATCGCCGCCCCCGCGCCGCCGGCCACTCGCCCGGCGCTGCGGTCCGGGCCCGGCGTCGTGCTGCACGGCGACCTGCCCGCGGTGGTGCACCGGGTGCCCACCCAGGACCGGGTCGTCTTCCTCACCATCGACGACGGCGCGGAGAAGGATCCGGACTTCGCCCGGATGACGCGCGAACTGCGGGTGCCCTTCAGCGCGTTCGTCAGCGGGTACCTGGCGCGCTCGGACTACGGCTACTTCCGCGGACTGCACGAGCAGGGCGTGGCGGTGAACAACCACACCGTGAACCATCCGGATCTGCGCACGCTGGGCTACCAGGGCCAGCGCAACGAGATCTGTCGCCAACAGGACGAGTTGACCCGGGAGATCGGCAGCACCCCCAGGCTGTTCCGGCCGCCCTACGGCGAGTTCGACGAGGACACCCTGCACGCCGCGCGATCGTGCGGGATCGTCGCCTTCCCGCTGTGGAACCAGGAGGCGTTCCCGGACCGGATGGAGTATCGCTACGACCACGTGTTCAAGCCGGGCGACATCATCCTGACCCACTTCCGCGGCCCCAAGGAGTGGAAGGGCGATATGACCGATATGTTGCGCCGGGTGATCGACATGGTCACCCGAGAGGGCTTCGCCCTGGCCCGACTGGACGACTACCTGTGACGCCCGCCGCACAGACCCGCCCGTGTCGGCCGTACGCCGGCTGACCGCCGCCATGCCACGCTCCCGGGCCGGCGCCGGGCCGTCTCCGGCGCGACCGTGGGCGGGGCGAGGGTGAGCGGCGCCGAAGCAAGCCGGGCGAAAGCGAGGGGCGCCGAAGCGAGCGACGCGAAAGTGACCGGGACGATCGCGGCCGGTGCCGTCGCGCGGGCCCGGGTCACACCCCCGATCACACCACCGTGACCGCGACCCCCGCCTCGGCGATCCGCGCCAGTTCCTCCTCCGGGGCGTCGCTGTCGGTGACCAGGTGGCCGATCCGGGCGAGCGGGCAGATCCTGGCCAGCGTCACCTTCCCGATCTTCGAACTGTCCGCCACCACGATGGTGCGTTGGCTGCGCTCGGTGAAGGCGCGGTCGGTGGCCGCCTCCAACTGGTCGTGGGTGGTGCAGCCGTGCGCGGCGCTGATGCCGTCCACGCCCAGGAAGGTCACGTCGGTGAAGTAGTCGGCGAGCGTCTTCTCAGCGATCGGACCGACCAGTTCGTAGCTCTCGTTGCGCGCGGTGCCACCGATCACGACGAGGGTGACGTCCTTGTGCAGGACCATCTCCGCGGCGATGTTCACCGCGTTGGTGACGATGGTGACGGGTCCGCGCTCGGCCAGGATCCGGGCGATCTCCGTGGCGGTGGAACCCCCGGTCAGGCCGACCACCGCCTTCGGCGGCACCAGCGCGGCTGCGGCCTGGGCGATCGCCACCTTCTCCGGCCGCCTGCGCTCGCTGCGGTACTGCATGGGCGTCTCGAGGCCGATGTTGCCCACGGACGCCCCGCCGTGGGTGCGGCGCAGCAGACTCATCGCGTCCAGGTGCTGGAGGTCGCGCCGCACCGTGGCTCCCGAGACCGCCAATATTTCGGACAGTTCCTCGACGCTCACGCTTCCCTTCGCACTGACATGTTCGAGGATGCGCGCGTGACGCTCGGTTCTCAGCATATGCGCAGCATATCCGTGCGCATTCGCGCAGTCACGGTTTCCCGATCGATAGCCGACCGGCGGAATTCTGCCACACGCGCGGCAACTCCCGTGCGCGTCCTGCGCAAAGACAATCCCTTGACATGACGAATGTTGCTCGATTTACTGCTGCGACGCCGAGAGCAGCGCAATCGGCGTCAAAGGTACGCCCAGCCGGTAGGCGGCGCTAAGCCGCAAGCCCGGACAAAGTCGCCAGGATGCCCGTGGACATCCGAGGCGGGGACGTATCCTCCGCATCTGGAGTTCGATGATGAACACCTTCCTCTCGCGTGGATCGGCCCGACGCGTCGCCGCGATGACGGCGACCAGCGCGGCGCTCGCGGGCACCCTGTTCCTCTCGACGTCCGCCAACGCGAGTACCGAAGCGGGCGCGGACACCGGCAGCAGCACGAACGCGAAGGCCGGCGCCGTCACGGTGCCCCCGACACACGCGAACTTCGACTACCAGATCGGCGGCGCCTACACGCCGCCCGCCGGAGTCAAGGTGGTCACCCGCGATCACGGCGCCGCTCCCGCGCCCGGGCTCTACAACATCTGTTACGTCAACGCCTTCCAGGCCCAGCCGAACGCCGAAGGCGACTGGCGCGCGGACCTGCTGTTGCGGCGGGCCGACGGCTCGATCGTCTACGACGGCGTGTGGAAGGAAGCCCTGCTCGACCTGCGCACCGCCGCCAAACGCACCGACATCGCCGCGAAGATCAACGCGCAGATCGACGAGTGCGCGAACAAGGGCTTCCAGGCCGTCGAGCCGGACAACTACGACAGCTACACCCGCTCCGAGGACCTGCTCACCGACCGGAACGCCAAGGACTACATCGCCCTGCTCTCCGCCCACGCGCACCGGCGCGGCCTGGCGATCGCGCAGAAGAACACCTCCGAGTTGGCCGCGGATCGCACCGCCCTCGGGCTCGACTTCGCCGTCGCCGAGGAGTGCGGCGAGTGGAACGAATGCGATGACTACACCAAGTACTTCGGCAACAACGTGATCGTGATCGAGTACACCGCCAAGGGCTTGTCCAACGCCTGCTCGAAGTGGGGCAACAAGCTCAGCGTGGTCCGCCGCGACGTCGGCGTCAGCCCGATCGGCGACAGCAAGTACGTGCGCAAGACCTGCTGATCCCCCTTCGCGCGGCCCGGTGCCCGGGCCCGTCGGGATCCGGTCCGTCGGCATCCGGCACCGGGCCGCGTGCGCGGCCCGTGTCGCGCCCGGTGTGTCCCTCCCCGCCACTTCGCCCGCCGACCCGTGCCCCCGCGACGGGCCCGGGGACGCGCACGCCCCCCGCGCGTCGTCCCCGGGCCCGCCCACTCGCGCCCGGTGATCGCCTGTGTGTGGCCCTTCCTCCGCCCGTCCCCGTCCCGGCGTGTGTGGCGGATCCCCGGCTCGGTGCGCCCGCGCACCCGGCCCCGTCCGCGCGTTTCGAAGTCTCCCTGGAGGTCCAGTGGTTTTCGGCCGACAGCATCCCGCCGGTCTCTCCCGTCGCGACGTGCTGCGCGCCGGCGCCGGTGTCGCGGTCGCCGCGACGTTGTCCGCGTGCGGCGGCACCGACGACGGCGTGGGTGCCGACGGGCGCGTCACGATCGAGATGTGGCACGGGCAGACCGACACCGGCCGCGAGGGCATCGAGGCCCTGGTGGAGAAGTTCCACCGGGTGCAGTCGGCGATCCGAGTCGACCTCGGCGGCGGTGTCCTGTCCGACGCGATGCTCCAGAAGATCACCGCCGCGCTCGCGTCCGGCTCCTACCCGGACATCGCCTACATCTTCGGATCCGACCTGGCCGGCGTCGCCCGCAGCCCGAAGGTGGTCGACCTGAGCGAGACGGTGCACGCGGCCCCCACGCCATGGGAGGACTACTGGGATCCGTCCCGGCAGGCCGTCACGATCAACGGCAGGGTACGGGCCTCGCCCGCCGTGCTCGACGCGTTGGCCGTGATCTGCAACAAGCGGCTCTTCGAAGAGGCCGGGATCCCGCTGCCACAGGCGGGTTGGACCTGGACGGACTTCCTGGCCACGGCACAGCGGCTGACCGACGCGCAGCGCGGCGTCTTCGGCACCGGCTGGCCGGGGGTGGGCGACGAGGACACCGTGTGGCGGCTGTGGCCGATGGTGTGGGACCTGGGCGGCGACGTGGTCGCCGAGGACGGCCGCACCATCGGCTTCAAGGACGTCGGGGTGCGCGCGCTGGAGACCGTGGAGGCACTCGCGCGGGCCAAGAGCGTCTACATCGACCCCAAGCCCGGCAGCGAGCAGATGTACCAGGTCTTCGCGTCCGGGCGGATGGGCATGGTGCTGACCGGCCCGTGGCAGATCCCGGACATCACCCAGGCGGAGATCGACTACCACGTGGTGCCGCTGCCGACCTACAGCGGCCGGCCGATGACCATCTGCGGTCCGGACACCTGGACGGTCTTCGACAACGGCAGCGCCCGGGTACGCGCCGCCCGCACATTCGTGTCCTGGCTGGCGCAGCCCGACCAGGACATCGAATGGGCCCTGACGGTCGGCAGCCTGCCGCTGGGCCGAGCCTGCGAGGCCAAGCCCGAGTGGCGCGCGCACGCCGCCGAGACCAACGGCCTGGAGGTGTTCACCCACGCCCTGGAGACCGCGCGCGTGCGCCCGGTGCATCCGGCCTATCCGCAGATCTCGATGGCGCTCGGCGAGGCCATCGTCTCCGTGCTGCTCGGCAAGAGCAGTCCGACCCGGGCGTTGAACCGCTGCGCCGCCGCGGCCAAGGCCGCCCTCGTCATACCGCGTTGAGGAGCCCCCATGTCATCACTGCCCGCTCCACTCACGCTGTCGGACCACGATCGACAACGCCGCACCCTGCGCCGCAGACGCCGGCGCGAATCGGCGACCGCCTGGGCGTACATCCTTCCGGCCGTCGTGGTCATCCTGGGCCTGAGCGTGTTGCCCTTCGTGTGGTCGCTGCTGCTGTCCTTCCGGGCCGACGACCTGGTGACGCCCAGCCGATGGGTCGGCCTGGACAACTACGACGCGCTGACCCAGGACCCGCACTTCGGCCAAGCCGTCCGCAACACCCTGCTGTACACCGCGTTGTACGTGCCGCTGAGCATGGCCTTCGGGCTGTTCCTGGCCCTGGTGTTGAACCGCAGGATCCGCCTGGTCGGGCTGTACCGCACGCTCATCTTCGTGCCGTTCGTCATCTCGGCCACGGCTCAGGGCGTGTTGTTCTCCTTCATCCTGGATCCGGAGTTCGGCGCGGCCAACTCGATTCTGCACGCGCTGGGCATCGGTCGGCAGGGATTCCTCACCGTCCCCGGTCAGGCGTTGCTCGTCCTGGTGGCGATCTCGGTGTGGAGCGGCACCGGCTTTTGCGTGGTGATCTATCTCGCGGCGCTCCAGGACGTGCCGCCGTCATTGCTGGAGGCGGCTCGCCTCGACGGCGCCGGGCGATGGCAACTGCTGCGTCACGTGGTGATGCCGACGCTCACGCCGGTCACCGTCTTCCTGTTGTTGTGGCAGACGATCAACGCGCTCCAGGTCTTCGACCTGGTCTATGTGACCACCAAGGGCGGGCCGTTGGGGTCCACCACCGTCATCGTCTACTTCATCTGGGAGCAGGCGTTCAAGAACTTCACCGCCGGGTACGGCGCGGCGGCGGCCTACGTGCTCGCCGCGGCCCTGCTGGTCATCGGGCTGGGCACGCGGTTCGTGCGCGCTCGCAAGCCCGGTGCCGTCGTCGAGGGGGCCGCCCAGTGACCGTGACCACCGCCGCAGCGATCGAGGCGGCCCGCCCGCAGGACCGGTCGCGCCCGGAGCCGCGCCGGCGCCGGTTGTTGCCGTTCAGCCCCTGGCATCTGCTGCTCGCACCGTTGTCCCTGCTGTTCGCGCTGCCGTTGGTCTGGCTCGTGCTCAGTTCGGTGATGACCAACGCGGAGATCAACCGGTTCCCACCCGCGTTGTGGCCCTCGGGAATTCACCTCGGCGGCTACCGCTACGTCCTGGGCAACGCGATGTTCCCGCGCTGGTTCATGAATTCGCTGATCGTCTCGGCGGTCGCGGTCGCCTCCAACCTGCTGTTCGGGGCGTTGGGCGGCTACGCGTTCGCCCGGATGCGGTTCGCCGGTTCGCGGGTGCTGATGGTGGCGATGCTGGCCACCATGGCGATCCCGTTCCAGCTCACCATGATCCCGACGTTCCTGATCATGAAGCGGTTGGGGCTGATCGACACGCTGGGCGCGCTGATCATCCCCTCGCTGGTGACGCCGTTCGCGGTGTTCCTGCTGCGTCAGTTCTTCCTGTCCCTGCCCCGGGAACTGGAGGAGGCCGCCTGGATCGACGGCTGCTCCAGGCTGCGGGTGCTGATCCTGATCGTGCTGCCGCTGTCCCGACCCGCGCTGAGCACCGTCGCCGTGCTCACCTTCCTGACCACCTGGAACGACCTGACCTGGCCGTTGATCGCGATCAACCACGACACCCAGTACACCCTGCAACTGGGCCTGACCACTTTCCAGGGGCAGCACCACACCCAGTGGGCCGCCGTCATGGCGGGCAACGTGATCACCGTGCTTCCGGTGCTGCTGGCCTTCCTCGGCGCGCAGAAGGCGTTCATCCAGTCCATCACCTCCAGCGGGCTCAAGGGTTAGCGGTGTCCCGGGAGTTCGACCCTCCCGGGGACACACCCCCGGCATCCCGCCCCACCTCGCGCACCGTCCGTGCCGTCCGCATCATTCGCACCCAGGAAGTTCGATGCCGCACACCTTCGACCTGCTCGTCATCGGTGACGCCAATCCCGATGTCGTCCTCGGTCCCCTCGACGAGCCGTTGGCCTTCGGTCAACGCGAACAACTCGTCCCCACCGGCCTGCTCACCCTCGGCGGCTCCGCCGCGATCACCGCCTGCGGAGCGGCCCGACTCGGGCTGCGCGTCGCGATCGCCGGCCGCGTCGGCGACGACGAGGCCGGACGCTTCGTCCGCGCCGCCCTGACCGACCGGGGCGTGGACACCGCGGCACTGCGCGTCGACCCGAACCTGTGCACGCCGCTGACCACGGTGCTCACCCGGGCCGACGGCGACCGCGCGATCCTCACCGCGGCCGGCACCCTGGACGCCACCGGACCCGAGGACGTTCCCGAGGAGTTGCTCACCCGCAGCAGGCACGTGCACGCGGCGTCCTACTTCCTGATGCCCGGACTCGCGAAGGCACTGCCCGACCTGCTGCGCACCGCCCGCGCACACGGCGCGGGCACGTCCCTGGACACCAACGACGACCCCTCCGGGCGCTGGGATCCCACCGGCCTGGCCGCCGTACTGCCCACCGTCGACGTCCTGTTGCCCAACGCGCAGGAGGCCCTGGCGCTGGCCCGGATGCCCACCGGCACCCCGGAGGCGGCGGCCGAACGGCTGGCCGCCCGGGGCCCGTTGGTGGTGGTCAAGAACGGCGGCGAGGGCGCCTTCGCGCACGACGGTCGCACCGTACTGCGCACCCGGGGCATCCCGGCGCGACCGCTGGACACGGTCGGCGCCGGCGACAGCTTCGACGCCGGGTACCTCGCCGCCCTGCTCGCCGGCGAGTCGCCCGGCCGAGCACTCGAACTCGCCGCCGCGTGCGGCGCGTTGTCCACCCGGGCGCACGGCGGCACGCCGGCCCAACCCACCTGGGACGAGGCTGTCGCAGCCCTCGCCCGCAACCGAAAGAACCAGTGATGACCCGCACCAAGATCGTCTTCGTCGGCGCCGGCAGCGTCGTGTTCACCCAGGGGTTGCTGGCCGACCTCTTCGCCTTCCCGGAGTTGCGGCAGGCGCACATCGCGCTGCACGACATCGACCCGGAGCGGCTGGCCACCGCACAGGGCGCGGCCCGCCTGATCGCGAAGGATCGCGGCGCGGACCCGGTGATCAGCACGCACATCGATCGCCGCGAGGCACTCGCCGGTGCCCACTTCGTGATCAATATCGTCCAGGTCGGCATGCGTGCGGCCACCCGGACCGACTTCGAGGTGCCCGCCGAATACGGTCTGCGCCAGACCATCGGCGACACGCTCGGCATCGGCGGCATCTTCCGCGCGCTGCGCACCTTCCCGGTGTTGCGGGCCCTCGGCGAGGACATCGCCGAGATCTGCCCGGACGCGTGGTTGCTGAACTACACCAACCCGATGGCGATGAACGTGGGATACCTCACCCGGGCCACCGGCCTGACCCGGGTGGTGGGGCTGTGCCACTCGGTCTACTGGACCATGCAGGGCCTGGCGGAACTGGTCGGGATCCCCTACGAGGAGGTCGACTACCGCGCCGCCGGCGTCAACCACCAGGCCTGGGTGCTGCGCTTCGAGCACAACGGCACCGACCTGTACCCGAAGTTGGACGCGCTCATCGCCGAGGACGCCGAACTGCGGCGCCGGGTACGGGTGGACATGTATCGCCGGCTGGGCTACTACCCGACCGAGACCAGCGAGCACTCCAGCGAGTACGTGCCCTGGTACCTGGGCCACGACAGTGAGATCGCCCGGCTCCGGCTGCCGGTCGGCGCCTATCTCGGCATCGTCGACGAGAACATGGCCGCCTACGAGGAGACCCGCCGCGCGCTGGCCGCGGGGGACCCGGTCCCGGTGGAGTCCACGATGGAGTACGCGCCGCAGATCATCCACAGCATCGTCACGGGGACCCCGCGCACCGTCTACGGCAATGTGCCCAACCACGGGTTGATCGACAACCTGCCCGCCGACGGCATCGTCGAAGTACCGTGCCTGGTGGACGCGTTGGGCGTGCAGCCCACCCGGGTGGGGGCACTGCCCGCGCAGTGCGCAGCGCTCAACCGCGCCTACCTGAGCGTGAACGACCTGGTCGTACGCGCCGCGCTGGAGGACGACCCCCGGCATATCCGGCACGCGGCGATGGCCGACCCGGCCACCGCCGCCGCGTTGCCCGTCGAGCGCATCTGGGACCTGTGCGACGACATGGCCCGCGCGCACGGGGACCTGCTCCAGCCGGCACTGCGCGCCACGCTGGGGCACTGACGCGATGAGCGAGCTACGCGTGGGCGTGGTCGGGGTCGGACAGCGCGCCGGTCTGGCCGTCGAGGCGAACCGGCCGGGCCGGGCCCGGGTGGTCTCCTGCGCCGACCCCGCCGTGCGCGGCCGGGCCGACGCCGTCGCCCTGTTCGGCCCGGACGTCGCCGTGCACACCGACCATCGACGCATGCTCGACGACCGTCTCGACGCCGTCTTCGTGCTGACCCCGGATGATCGACACGTCGAGCCCGCGCTGTCCTTCCTGACCGCCGGGGTGCCGGTGTTCGTGGAGAAGCCACTGGCCATCACGGTGCCCGACTGCGACCGCCTGCTGCGCGCCGCGCACGAGAGCGGAACCAGGTTGTACGTCGGGCACAACCTGCGTCACCTGCCGATGTTGCGGCGGATGCGCGAGTTGATCGACGAAGGCGCGATCGGCCGGGTCCGGTCGGTGTGGTGCCGGCACTTCGTCGGGCACGGCGGCGACTTCTACTTCAAGGACTGGCACGCCGAACGCGCCCGCACCACCGGCCTGTTGCTCCAGAAGGGCGCGCACGACCTGGACGTGATCCACTGGTTGGCCGGCGGCTATTCGCACGACGTGGTCGCGATGGGCGACCTGGCGGTGTACGGCGGCAACCCCCGGCGCGAGCCCGTGCTCGCCGCCGCCGGCCGGGATCCGGCGACCCGGGTCGAGGAGGAGGCCCGGGCGCGGGACGGGTTCGCCCCCCAGGTGTGGCCGCCGACGGCGATGACCGGGGTCAATCCGATCGTGGACGTGGAGGACATCAGCCTGATGCTCACCCGACTCGACAACGGTGTCCTGGCCAGCTATCAGCAGTGCCACTTCACGCCGGACTACTGGCGCAACTACACGGTGATCGGCGACGAGGGCCGGATGGAGAACTTCGGCGACGGCCTGGCGGACGACCACCCGTCGATCAAGTTGTGGAACCTGCGCCGCTCCGGCTACCGGGCCGACGCCGACCGCAGTGAGTACGTGCCCGGCGGCGGCCTGCACGGCGGCGCGGACCCGGCCCTGGTCACCGAGTTCCTGCGCTTCGCGGTCCACGGCGGACCCACCCGTACCTCGCCGATCGCCGCGCGACAGGCGGTGGCGGCGGGTGTCGCCGCCACCGCCTCGTTGCGGGCGGGCGGCGTGCGTACCGAGGTGGCGCCGCTCGACCCGGACCTGGTCCGCTACTTCGCGGCGCACCAGAGCACCGCACCCGGCCCGCCTTCGGGCGCCGCGGCGACCTCCTGACGAGGTGGTCGCCACACCCGCGGTCCGCACGGCCGATCGACACCGGCCGAGCGGACCGCGGGTGCCTTCCGCTCGGCAGTCCTCGTGGGCGAACGGGAGCAGTTCCGTACCCAGCGCCCGGTCCAATACGGCCGCCGCGCCCGGCGTGGACTCGACCACCAACCCGGCCGCGACGAGCCGGGCCATCGATGTGCCGCCCAGGTGGCACGCAGCCAGGTCGCGGACGTCCGGCACGAGATCGGCCGAAGCCCGGATCGGCGCAGCTCGCGCCCTCGGGTCCGGCGGTGAGCCGGAAACGCTCGTGATTGGCGGACACCGCCGGGTCCCGAACGTCGAGCACGAGGTCGTGGCCATCGCCCTCCCCGCGCCCGTCGCCGACCGGCGTTCGGGTGAATGTCGACACCGACCGGTTGCCCGGAGCGATTCGCCTCGTTGCATTGCACGAGCGCCGCATCCGGCGCCGTGAACGTCGATACGGAGAGACACCAGTGAACTCGTTCAAGAAGGCCACCGTGCTGGCCGCCGGCACCGCCGCCCTGGTCATGGCGGGCGCGGGTGGCGCGAGCGCCGCCGCCGAGGCCGACGGCGCCGCCGTGAACTCCCCCGGCGTGTTGTCCGGCAACAACCTGCAGGTCCCGCTCCACATCCCGATCAACATTTGCGGGAACACGGTCAACGGCCTCGCCGCCTTCAACCCGACGTTCGGAAACGTCTGCCTCAACGTCGACGGTGAGGACGAGCACGACGACTTCGCGGCCGGCAACCACACCGGGAGCCTGGTCGGCGACGGCCACCACGGCTGACCCACCATCCCCCGGTCTCGGCACCTCCTCCCCGACCGGGTGTTTCGGGGCTCCGCGAGTGCGTCCGCGGAGCCCCGACCGCCGTTTCGAAGCGAACGACGATCGGGCCGGATCGGCCCCGAGTGCGAGTCCGTCATCGACCGCGCGAGACCGAGGCCGTAGCCGTCCCGCCGCCCGCGAGAGCTACCGCTCCGCGCGTCTCGCACGGTCCCACCATCCGCCGTACCGGCCACGGCTCGGAGTACGGCCGGCACGTCTCGCCCCGTTGCCCGGGTGTGGCAACCGGGCGCCGGAGAGCGCCCGTCGAAGGCGCCCGATCCGCGCGAGTCCGGCCCGTCCCGCCCGGTACCCCGGCGTGGCCCTCCGCGCGATGCGAACGTGCACGCCCTCGCCGCGGTCACGGGTGACCGGCGACGCCCGCCGCTTCAGCCGGCCCGCCACGCCGCTTCGCCCGGTTCAACCGGACTTCCGCTTCGGCCGGCACACCGCCGCCCGGGCTCGCACCGCACCGCACGCCTTGCGCGCTCCCCGACCGTCGCGCCGATTCCTCCCGCGCCGATCGGGCGAACAAGCGTTCCCGCCACAGTGGTTGACAGTGCAACCGAGATCACCTCTATTATTCTATCCGGAATCATATATGTTTCGAGATGGCATCGCTGATCCAGGCGCAAAGGGGTGGCGAGTGACACACGACGCGGTGACCGCATCGACCGGGCGGCGGCCCGGCAAGGTGCTGGCCGTACACCTCAACTATCGCTCCCGCGCGCGTCAGCGTGGCCGCGTCCCCGACCATGCCTCGTATTTCCTCAAACCGAGCAGCTCGCTCACCGGATCCGGCCCCGTCGAGCAGCCGGCCGGCGTCGAACTGCTGGGCTTCGAAGGCGAGATCGCGCTGATCATCGGCCGCACCGCGCACCGCGTCGCGCCCGCCGACGGATGGGCGCACGTCGGCTGGGTGACCGCCGCGAACGACCTGGGCCTGTACGACCTGCGCTACGCGGACGGCGGTTCCAACGTCCGGGCCAAGGGCGGCGACGGCTTCACCCCGCTGGGGCCGACCCTGCTGCCCGCGGCCGAGTTGAGACCCGACGCGCTGCGCGTACGCACCTGGCTGGACGGGGAGTTGGTCCAAGAGGACGAGAGCTCGACGCTGCTCTTCGGCTTCGCCGAGTTGGTCGCGGACCTGTCCCGGCTGCTCACCCTGGAGGTCGGCGACGTGATCCTCACCGGCACCCCGGCCGGCGCGTCGGTGGCCGGGATCGGGCAACGCGTCGAGGTCGAGGTGGACAGCCTCCGCGACCCCGACCGCAGCACCGGCAGGCTGCGCACCGACGTGGTCGCCGGCCCGGAACTCGGGGCGTGGGGTGCACCGCCCCGGGTCGACCCGGCCACCCGGGCCGACGCCACCGGCACCCGGCCCGCGTCCACCGAGCCGCGCCGCCCCCCGAAGCCCGCCGGGCCGCCCGCGCCGGCCCCGCCCGCGGAACCCGCCGGCGCCGACACATCCCCCGTCCTCACCGACGACCTGCGGGCCCGGCTCACCCGAGTCGCCGTGGCCACACTGAGCGTGCAACTGCGCGCCCGCGGCTTCGACACCGTCTCGATCGACGGCGTCCGCGCCCTCACCCCGGGGACCCGCCTGGTCGGCACCGCCCGCACACTGCGCTATGTCCCGTTCCGCAAGGACCTGTTCGCCGAGCACGGGGGCGGCTTCAACACGCAAAAACGCGCCGTCGACTCGCTGGAACCGGGCCAGGTCCTGGTGATGGAGGCCCGCGGCGTGGCCGGCGCCGGCACCCTGGGCGACATCCTCGCGCTGCGCGCCCGCACCCTCGGTGCGGCGGGCATCGTCACCGACGGCGCCGTCCGGGACAGCGCCGCCGTGGCCGCCCTGGGCCTGCCGGTACTGGCCGCCGCCGCGCATCCCGCCGTACTCGGCCGCCGGCACGTGCCCTGGGACACCGACGTCACCATCGCGTGCGGCGGCGCCACCGTACAGGTCGGCGACATCGTGGTGGCCGACGACGACGGCGCCGTGGTGATCCCGCCCACACTGCTCGCCGATGTCCTCGCGGCCGCCGAGGAGCAGGAGTCCCGCGAACGCTTCATCACCGAACAGGTGGCCGCCGGCGTGGAGTTGGCCGGCCTGTACCCGCTCGGGCCGGACTGGGAGCCCGCCTACCGCGCGTGGGCCGCCGACCCCCCTGCCGACATTTCCACCGCCGGCCCTGCGGTCACCTCGGCAGGCATCACCACCCCCGCCGACGCCGCCCGCGAAAGCACCATCCCGACCACCACCCGCGAGGAGCACCGATGAAGTACCGCGCCGATCCGTCCCTGATCCGCGGCTCGATCGCCCCGCTGGTCACCCCCTTCACCCCTGAGGGCGCGGTCGACACCGCCGCGCTGCGCCGCCTGGTCCGCTGGCAGATCGCGGCCGGTTCGCACGGCATCTCGCTCGGCGGCTCCACCGGCGAGCCGTCCGCACAGACCCTCGCCGAGCGCGCCGAGGCGATCCGGGCGGTCGCCGCCGAGATCGACGACCGGGTGCCGTTCCTGCCGGGCACCGGATCGACCAAGCTGGACGAGACCCTGGAACTGACCGGGATAGCCCGGGAGTCCGGCGCCGACGCGGTGCTGATCATCACCCCGTACTACGCGCGCCCCACCCAGGAGGCGCTGTTCGCCTGGTATTCCACGGTCGCCCGGGAGTACCCGGACCTGCCCGTGGTGATCTACAACGTGCCCGGTCGCACCGCCGTGGAGATCGCTCCCCAGACCGTGGCCCGGCTCTTCCGGGCGCACGAGAACATCGTCGGCGTCAAGGAGACCACCAGGGACTTCGAGCACTTCTCCCGGGTGATCGAGGCCGCCGGTCCCGAACTGCTGGTCTGGTCCGGCATCGAACTGTTGTGCCTGCCGGTACTGGTCCTGGGCGGCGCGGGCTTCGTCTCCGCGCTGGCCAACATCGCACCGGCCGCGGTCGCGCGGATGTACGAGGCCTACCAGGAGGGCGACCTGGGCCGAGCCCGCGAGTTGCACTACGCCCTCCATCCCCTGGTGGACCTGCTGTTCGTGGAGACCAACCCGGCGCCGGCCAAGTGGCTGATGCACCGACGCGGCCTGATCGGCTCCGACTTCGTGCGTCCGCCGCTGCTGCCGCTGTCCGAGCGGGGCCGGGCGGACGTGACCGCCCTCGCACAGAGCCGGCTCCACCTGCTGACCGACCCCGCCCTTGGAGAAGAAGCACTATGAGTTCCACGACGACGACTCCCGTCGAGCACTCCGGGGTACCCGCCGCGCTGCCCACACGGTTGCGTCATTTCATCGACGGCCGACACGTGGACTCGCTGGACGGCGCCACCTTCGAGGTCTGCGCCCCCGCCTCCAACCTGCCCTACGCCACCGCGGCGGCGGGCAAGGCGGCCGACGTGGACGCCGCGGTGCGGGCCGCCCGGCGCGCCTTCACCTCGGGTCCGTGGCCCGGGACGCAGGCCAAGGAGCGGGCCAGGGTGCTCCGTCGCATCGCCGACGAGGTGGAGCGTCGGGACGCCCGGCTGGCCGAGTTGGAGACCTTCGACACCGGTCTGCCGATCACCCAGGCGCTGGGTCAGGCGCAGCGCGCCGCGGAGAACTTCCGCTTCTTCGCGGACCTGATCGTCGGTCAGACCGACGAGGCCTACCAGGTGCCGGGCCGCCAGCTCAACTACGTCAATCGCCGCCCGATCGGGGTCGCCGGGCTGATCACGCCGTGGAACACGCCGTTCATGCTCGAGTCGTGGAAGCTGGCGCCGGCCCTGGCGGCCGGCTGCACGGTGGTGCTCAAGCCGGCCGAGTTCACCCCGCTGTCGGCTTCGTTGTGGGCGGACATCCTCACCGAGGCGGGCCTGCCGCAGGGCGTGTTCAACCTGGTCGGCGGATTCGGCGAGCAGGCGGGCGCGGCCCTGGTCGAACATCCGCACGTGCCGCTGATCTCGTTCACCGGCGAGACCACCACCGGGCAGAGCATCTTCCGCTCCGCCGCCCGGCACCTCAAGGGGCTGTCGATGGAACTCGGCGGCAAGTCACCGGTGATCGTGTTCGCCGACGCCGACCTGGACGACGCGATCGACGCCGCGCTCTTCGGGGTGTTCTCACTCAACGGCGAACGCTGCACCGCCGGTTCGCGGATCCTGGTCGAGCAGGGGGTGTACGCCGAGTTCGTCGAGCGGTTCGCCGCGCGAGCCGAGCGGATCGTGGTCGGGCCGCCGCAGGATCCGGCCACCGAGGTGGGCGCGCTGGTGCACCCCGAGCACTACGAACGGGTGTTGGCGTACGTGGAGATCGGCCGGCGCGAGGCGCGGCTGGTCGCGGGCGGCGCCCGGCCCGCGCACCTGCCGACCGGGAACTACCTCGCGCCGACCGTCTTTTGCGACGTGCCGCCGGACGCGCGGATCTTCCAGGAGGAGATCTTCGGACCGGTGGTGGCGCTGACCCCCTTCGCGGACGAGGCGGAGGCGATCGAGTTGGCCAACGCGGTCCGCTACGGACTGGCCGGCTACGTGTGGACCAACGACATCCGCCGGGCGCACCGGGTGGCGCAGAGCGTCGAGTCCGGCATGGTGTGGATCAACTCGCACAACGTCCGCGATCTGCGCACGCCGTTCGGCGGGATCAAGGCCTCGGGGCTCGGTCACGAGGGCGGCTACCGCTCGATCGACTTCTACACGTCACAGCAGGCCGTCCACGTGGCCATGGCACCGCTGCACACCGCCCGTTTCGGCGCCGCGTGAACCCGGGACGCCGGCCGGGTGTCCGGTCCGTGCCCGCCGGATCCCCGTCCGCGCTCGACCATGGCCCCGGCCGGGGGCGGAGCGCTAGTTTCCGGATCGGGCCCGGGCGACCGGGGCCGATCGCGCCGGCCGGGTCCGGCGCCTCGAACAGGAGGAGAGTCCGATGCCAACTCCCGCCGTTCCACCCGCACCCACCGCCCGCCCCGGCGTGCCTGCCCCCGACCCGGCGACCCCGCGCTGTCCGGACATCGTTCGCGCCGCCTACGCCGAGTTGGTGGTCACCGACCTGGCCGCGTCCCGCGAGTTCTACGTCGACCTGCTGGGCCTGGTGGTCACCCACGAGGACGAGGACGCGGTGTACCTGCGCGCCTTCGAGGAGTTTCTGCACCATTCACTGGTGCTGCGGCGCGGGGCCGCCGGCGCGCTGGCCGCATTGGCCTATCGGGTGCGCGCGCCGCGGGAGGTCGACGTCGCCGAGCGCTACTACCGGGCGCTGGGGGTGCCGGTCGAGCGCCGCGCGCCCGGGGCGACCCGCGGGATCGGGCCCGCCGTACGGGTGCTGGACCCGTTGGGGTTCCCCCTGGAGTTCTTCTACGAGGCCGAGCACGTGCCGCGCCTGCATCAGCGCTACGACCTGCACGGCGCGGGCGCGATCGCGCGGCTGGACCACTTCAACATCGTGGTGCCGGATGTGGCCCGGGCCGAGCGCTGCTACCGCGATCTGGGTTTTCGGGTGACCGAGGACATCCGGGGCGAGGACGAGACGTTGTACGCCTCGTGGCTGCACCGCAAGGACACGGTGCACGACATCGCGCTGACCGGTGGCGACGGGCCGCGGCTGCACCACATCGCGTTCGGCACGCACGAGCGCGCTCAGGTGTTGCACGTGTGCGATCTGCTCGGCGCGCGGCGCCGGTCCACGCACATCGAGCGCGGTCCCGGGCGGCACGGGGTGTCCAACGCCTTCTACGTCTACGTGCGCGATCCCGATCTGCATCGGGTGGAGATCTACACGACCGACTACTACACGGGGGACCCTGACCACCCGGTGTTGTCCTGGGACGTCCGGGACAACCAGCGGCGGGACTGGTGGGGCAACCCGGTGGTGCCGTCCTGGTATGCGGAGGCCTCCCCCGTCCTGGACCTGGCCGGCCGGCCGCAGCCGGTGCTCGCCCGGCGGGAGGACCGCGAGGCGGAAGTGACCGTCGGCGCCGACGGTTTCTCGTTCGCGCGGGACGCGACCGGCGACGGATTCCGGATCGGGTCGCAGCTGTGAGTATTCGCCCCTGGTGTACGATCTGAAATCGTATCCGAAATAGTCGAGTGGAGAAGTAGGATGCGCCTGCGGCAGCCCCTCGCCGTCACCACCTATCCGAGCACGGAGCGCACCGAGCAGCCTCCGGTGCTGCTCGTACACGGGTTCTGCTCCAGCACGCGCCGCACGTGGCTGGAGACGGGCATCGTCCAGGCCCTGCTCGACGCCGGCCGCACCATGATCGCGCCGGACCTGCGCGGCCACGGCGCCAGCCCCGCACCGACGAGCGCCGAGGAAGTGGACGCGGTCGCCTCGGCTCAGGACCTGCTGGCCGTGGTCGACGCGTACGGCGCGGACCGGTTCGACGTCGTCGCACACTCGCTCGGCGCCCGACTGGTCTGGGAGCTGGCCGCGCTGGCTCCCAAGCGGATCGGCCGGGTCGTGTTCGGCGGATTGAGCCCGACCGAGCCGTTCGCCGACGTGGACGTCACGGAGCTGCGCCGGGCGGTGCGCGACGAGGCGGCCCCGCCCGCCGATCCGCTCACCGGCATGATCGCGGGCCTGATCCGCGCCGAGGGTGCGCGCGCGGACGGGTTGGTGACCTGTGTCGAGGGTCTGCGCAGGACTCCGTTCACACCCGAGCGGTGGGCCGGCGGTACACCGCCGTGGTTCCTGGTCGGCGTCGACGACACGATGGTCCACGGCACCAAGGAACTGGTCGCCCTGGTCCCGGGATCCCGAATGGTCGCCATGGCCGGCGACCACCACGGCGTTCTGGTCAACCCGTTCTTCCGCGAACTGGTTGTGCGGGTCCTCGACCGCTGACCCACCGCGGCGTACCGCCCCCACCGGACCACGCCGGAGACGCCGGGCCGGGACACCTCGTCCCGGCCCGCCACCGTGTCCGGTCCAGACTGAGGAGACCGTAGTTGAGTCCCGCAAAGGCAACCACCGCCGCGAGCAAGGCCGCCAAGGCGTCGAAATCGGAGATGTGTTACGAACTGCTGCGCGGCCGCATCCTCGACGGCACCTACGGGCCCGGGTATCGGCTGGTGTTCGACCAGCTCGCCCGTGAGGCGGGGGTCAGCACCATTCCGCTGCGCGAGGCGGTGCGCCGGCTCCAGTCCGACGGCCTGGTGGAGATCGTGCGCAACGTCGGGGCCCGGGTGGCGGTCTTCGACCGTTCGCAGGTCGAGCACTCGCTGAACGTGCTGGCCCGCCTGGAGGGTTACGCGACCGCGATCTCGGCGCCGCTGATGAGCGCCGCCGACATCGCCGAGGCCCGCGCGATCAACGACCGCATGGTCGAGGCGCTGGCGGACTTCGATCCCACCGCGTTCACCGCGCTCAACCGGAGATTTCATTTCTCGCTCTACGCGCATTGCCCCGACAGGCACCTGAACGCGCTGCTCGAGTCGGAGTGGGCGCGGCTGGACCACATGCGGCGGTCGACCTTCACCTACGTGCCCGGCCGGGCCCGTACATCGGTGCGCGAGCACGAGCATCTGCTCGACCTGATCGACGCCGGCGCCGACCCACAGGTGATCGAACAGGCCGCGTGCGCCCACAAGATCGCCACGGCGGCGGCGCTGCACCAGGCCAAGACCGGGACCCCGTAGCGGCTCGGCGACGCGACGAAGGGCGGGCTCCGGGAGCCCGCCCTTCGTCGCGTGGTACCGCTCGTGCGGCGCCGGCATCCCTGCGGTGCCGGGTTCGGGTAACGCCGGGATCGGGTGGCGCCGGGATCGGGGGGCGCCGGGATCGGGGGGCGCCGGGCTCAGACCAGGAGTTGACCGCCGTCCACCGGCACGATCGTGCCGGTGATGTGCTCGGCCGCCGGCGAGGCCAGGAACACCGCGAGCGGCGCGACGTCCTCGGGGACCGCGATGCGGCCCAGCGGGATCCGCGCCTCCCACGCCTGTCGGGCCTGCGGGTCGGACATCAGGCCGGCGGTCATCGGGGTGTGCACCGGACCGGGCGCGATCCCGTTGACCCGGATGCGGTGCGGGGCCAGTTCGATCGCACCGGTACGCGTGATCGCGTCCACCGCGGCCTTGGTGGCCTCGTAGTGGCCCAGTCCCGCGGTGGGCTGCCGGGCGCCGATCGAGCTGATGTTGACGATGGCGCCGCCTGCCTCCGCGGCGATCATCAGCCGGGCCGCGGCCGCGGTGACGGTGAAGGTGCCGCGCAGGTTGACCGCCACCACGGTGTCGAAGACCTCGATCGGCAGGTCGACGAGCAGTCCGCCGCCCGCGACCAGTCCCGCGTTGTTGACCAGGACCGCGAGCGGGCCGACCTCGGCGAGGACCCGGTCCAGGGCCGCGGCCACCGACGCGGGGTCGGTGATGTCCATCGGGATCGGAACGCCGCCGATCTCCCGGGCTGTCTTCTCGGCCGCGTCGACGTCGAGATCGGCGATCACGACCCGGTCGCCGCCCTCGGCGAAGGCGCGCGCGACGGCCGCGCCGATGCCGCTCGCCCCGCCGGTGACCACCACGACGCGTCCGGTGCTCATCGGGCCTCCGCCACGATCACCCGCGGACTGCCCGGGAGTTCGAGTATGTCCACCGGCCGCCAACCGGCGTCCGTGAGCCATTCCTCGACCTCGCCGCGCGGGTACACCGTGGTGCCGTCGATGACCAGGTACTCCCCCGCGTGCAGGGTGTCGATCAGCCGCGGCGTCCCGTTCGGCTCCAGGAAGAAGTCCAGCAACAACAGCCGGGCCCCGGGAGCCGCCGCCTTGCGCGCCGCGGCCACGATCCGCCGGTTCTGCTCGGCGTCGAAGCGGTGCACGACGTGTTCGAGGAGCACCAGGTCGAAGCCGGTGGGCACGTCGTCCGTCAGCGGGTCGCCGGTGACCACTTCGACCCGGTCTTCGACCCCGGCCGCCGCGAGAGTGTTCTCCGCGTGCCCGACCAGGTCGCCGGCGGACATGAAGGTCGCGCTCAGCTCGGGGTTCGCACGCAGTGCCTCGGCCAGGAACGACCCGGACAACCCGCCCAGATCCAGGACCCGCCGGTGCGCGCCGAAGTCGTAGGCGCCCACCAGCATGCGGGCATGCAACGCGTTGTACGTCATCACCCCGCCGAGGAAGACGCCGAGCCGATCGCCGCCCAGATCCAGCGGGGCGGGCCGCGCGGTGCGGGTGGTCTCGGCGAAGCCGAGCCAGTGCGGGTAACTGACGGTGTCCAGGAAGGTCAGGAACGGGCGCAGATCCACGTCCGATGTCGATCCCCCGAGGTAGCGCCGGGCCGCGGGCGAGCCGGTGTATCCCGCCTCGCCGCGCTCCAGCAGCCCGAGGCCGACCATCGCGTCGGCCAGGATCAGCGTGGTGCGCTCGGGAAGTCCGGTCCGGGTCGCGAGCTCGTCGAGCGGCGCGGGCCCGTCGGCGAGCGCCTCGAACAGGCCGGCCTCGTTGGCCGCGAAAAGCTGCTTGGCGGCCATGTACGCGATCGCGATTTCGATGATGCGATCGGGGCCGACCTCGGCCTGGGCGTCCGAGGGAACTGACATCGGATCTCCTCGCGGGACAGGAAGTTGGTATCTGGAATGCTATATGATTACCGATGCCGTCAACAGTGGCGATCGTGTCCGTCTCCGCTCCCTTGGAGGATCCGTGGTGCTCTCCCCCGCCGCCGGCAGCCCGGGCCCGGTGCCCCGTCGTCGACTCGGCGCACACGGCCCGGAGGTGCCCGTGCTCGGCCTGGGCTCGTGGAACACCTGGGACCGGATGAGCCGTTCGGACGCCGTCGCGCTGATCCGCGACGCATTGGCGCACGGCGTGGAGCTGTTCGACGTCGCGCACTACGACATGGGCCCGCACGCGGAGAACGCGCGCACCGACCTGATCTTCGGGCAGGCGATGCGCGACGCGGGCGTGGCCCGGGAGGACTATCTGCTGTGCGGCAAGCTGTGGTTGTGGGAGTACCCGAGGAAGGGATTCGCCGAGCAACTGACGGTCTCGCTGGACCGGATCGGCACCGACCGGGCCGACCTGGTCGTGGTCGGCGACTTCTTCGGCGAGTTGGACGTACGAGCCGTGGTCCGCGACGTCGCCGAGCAGATCGCGGCCGGCCGGTTCACCTCGTGGGGCGTCAACAACTGGTCGGCCGCGGATGTGTGGCGGGCCCGGCGGTTCGCCGCCGAGGAGGGGCTGACGCCACCGACGTTCGCGCAGCTCAAGTACAGCCTGGCGCGTCGCGCGGTGCCCGAGGGCGAGCCGTTCGCCGAACTGTTCGCCGACGGACTGGCCATGCAGGCGTCCGACGTGCTGGAAGGCGGCATCCTGGCGGGCAACCTCCGGCCGCACCGCAAGATCGGCGCCGACCCCGGCGGCATCCGCGATCGCATCCGCGACACGTACCCGCTGATCGCCCGCGTGGCCGCCGAATTCGACGCCACACCCGCGCAACTGGCCATCGCCTTCTGCCTCACCAACCCCGCAGTCGCCACGGTCCTGTTCGGCGCCAGCCGCATATCCCAATGGCAAGACAACCTCAAAGCCCTGAACCTCCTCACCCGCCACCCCGAAGACCTCCGCACCGCCCTCTCCGCCACCTGGGTCGACGCCGACACAATGAACCCGACGGGCACGGAACGCTGACAACCCAACCAACCGACAACCCCGCCGGCCCGGCCAACCCCCAACCCACCTCTCAACCCGGCCGGCCCCCGAGCCCACCCCTCAGCCGGGCCGGCGCTCGAGGCCACCCCTCAACAAACCAGCCCGGCCGGCGCTTGAGGCCACCTTCCAGCCCGGCCGGCGCTTGAGGCCACCCCAAGCCACCAAAACCCTCAAGGACCCGAAGGGTCCACCACACCCCCGTCCGCAAAGAACGGCACCAGCCGAGCCCGCAACGCACTGGCCCCGACCCGATCCAACAACCGCAACCCCCCGACGTTGTCCACCAGTTGCTCCCGGCGCGTGGCCCCGAACAACACACTCGCCGTGGCCGGATGCGACAACGCAAACGCAACGCACACCTGCGCGGCGCTCGCGTCCAGTTCCGCCGCCACCGCCGCGATCCCGGGCGCGGACGCGATGATCCGCTCCCGTACGCCCCCCGGATCCCGCCCGATCTCCCGCGTCGGCGCGACCTTGCCGGCCAGGATGCCGCCCTCCAACACATCGGACGCCTGCATCGACAGACCGGCCGAGAACAATTCGGCGAACGGCGCGCCGTCCGCGATCGCCCGCCGGCAGGGGCTGTACTTCAGTTGCGCGACCTGCGGACCGGCCGAACCCGCCTCCACCGCGTGCCGCCGAATCGTGGTGATCGCCTGCGCCGACCAGTTGTTCACACCCCAGTGCCCGATCAGCCCGCTCTCCTCCAACTCGGCCAACTCACCGGCGAGTTGCTCCAAATCCACGGCGGCACCGTCCCCAGCGCCTTGCGCGTCGTCGCGGATATCGCGGATATCGCGGATATCGCGGATATCGCCCAGGATCGCCAGATCGGCGTACTCGGTCCCGGCCCGGAACATCGCCCGTTCCACCTGCTCGCGCAACGGCCGCGCCGGATAGCCCTCCAGCCACACCTTGGTGGACAGCAGGTACTCCTCCCGAGCCAGTCCCGCCGCCCGCACGATCGCCGAGAACAGCACGTCGGTGAACACCTGCTTCTGCCCGGGGATCCCGTACACCGCGACGTCGAAGAGGTTGATCCCCAACTCGACGGCGTGCGAGACCATGTCGACCGCGTCGTGGAAGTCCATCCGGTCGTAGGTGTGCCACGACCCCAGGGAAAGCGCGGACACGTACGGGCCCTCGACCCCCAGCCGGCGGCGCGGAACGGTCATGCTGTCGATGTCACCCATCGAAGGTCCTCTCGGGAACGACTACTGCGTGCGGATGGAACCGGCGCTCGAAGAACGACGAACAACGCTTACGGCAGCCACGGATGCACCACGGCCTTGACCTGCTCCTGCCGACCCATCGCCGCCAGCGCCGCACTCGCGCCGGACAGCCCGACCGGCGCCGCGAACAGCCGGTCCCAGTCGAATCGGTCGCGGAAGTCGCGCAGGAACTCGACGGCCCGGTGGTAGTCGCCCACGTCGCCGTTGAGCGAGCCGACCACATCGAGTTCCTTGCCCATGACGGTCCCCAGCGGCAACCGCTCCGGGGTGGGACCGGTACTGCCCACGATCACGAACGTCGCACCGAACGCCGCGAGTTCGACCGCCTCCGCACCCACACCGGGCGCACCGGCCAGGTCCAGGATCAGATCCGCGCCGCGCCCGCGGGTGGCGGCCAGTACCTCCTCTCGTCGGCCCCCGGCGTCGCCGTCCAGGCCGATCGTCACGTCCGCGCCGAATTCCCGGGCCAGTTCCAGCCGGTTCTCGGGCCCGCCGATCGTGATCACCGTGCGCGCGCCGCTCGCCTTGGCCATCGCGCCGGCCACGATGCCCAGCGCTCCGGCGCCCTGCACCACGACCTCGGCGCCGGGCCGTACCCCACCCGCCCGGTCGAACGCGTGCAGCACGGTCTTGACCGCGCACCCCGCGCACGCGGCCCAGGTGTCGGGCACGTCGTCGGGTACGAGCACCTTCTCCGCACGCGGCCCGACGTAGGCGAACTCGGCCAACCCGGCCGTGGCGTACGGCCATCGGTCCGATCGTTGCCGGAAGCCGTAGCCCCGATCGACGCAACCCACCGGCCGGCGCAACACCGTGCAGGCGTGGCACGTGCCGCAGGTCGACTCGGACCAGCCGATGCGATCGCCGACCCGCAGCGTGCGCCCGAGCGCGTCGGTGGCGCCCACGCCGACCACTTCGACCACGCCGGTCATCTCGTGGCCGAGCACCATCGGCAACATGCCGGGAAAACTCATGGCGCCGCGCCACAGGTGCACGTCGGTCGCACACAGCGTGGCGCAGCCGATCCGGACCAACACCGCGCCCGGCTCGCAGCGTTCGGGCAGTGCGATGTCCTCCAGGGTGAGCGGTTCGTCGTGCGCGCGCAGCACCGCGGCGCGGGTGGAGCCGTCCGGGGCGGAGCGGGTTCCCATGATCATCTGCGAACTCCGGTTCATTGTCATCGACTGTGCGCGGTATCCCAGACCTCGTGCCGGCTGCGCCACCACAGCAGCACCAGGATCACCAGGAACGGGATCACGCCTCGGTACTCGCGCACCGCGCTCATCGCGGCGGACATGCCCTCGAGGCAGCCGAGCAGCAGGCCGCCCGCCAGGGTCAGCGGCAGGTTGCGGAACCCGCCGACCATGGCGACGGCGAGCGCGGTGACGATCAGCTTGCCCAGCGTGGAGAAGTCGCCGCCCAGGCGCGGCGCGACCAGGATGATCACCAACGCCGTGAGCGCGCCGATGGCCACCCACACCGCGGTGGCCAGCCGCGGTGCGGAGATGCCGACCACCTGTGCGGTGCCCGGCCGTTCCGACAGTGCCTGCAGGCGCAGCCCCACCAGGGTCCTGCGCAGCAGCAGTTCGACTCCGACGGTGATCGCCACCGCGAAGGCGATCGAGACCAGCACGGCCTGCGAGACCACCACGTCACCGATCCGGAACAGCGCCCCGTCGAAGGGCGCCGGGAAGCGGCGCGCGCCGGTGGAGGTGGCACCGAACAGCCGCAGCCCCACGGCCATCACCGCGACGTAGACGGCCACCGTCACGGCCGCCTTGGTGCGTTCGTTGTGCTCCCCGAACCAGCGGATCAGCACCGCGCCCAGGATGCCGGACAAGGTCGCGCCGACCGCGACCCCGAGCGGCAGCGCGAGCCATACGTTCAGTCCGTCGTCGGTCAGCGAGACCATGGTGAAGGCGCCCATCGCGCCGATCGCCGCCATCGCGAAGTTCACCACGGCGACCAGGCGATAGGTCAGCACCACGCACAGTCCCAGCAGCGCGTAGCCCCCGCCGCTGCTCAGGCCCGCGATCACAGAGTTCAGCATTCGAGCACCTCCTGCTCCGAGGCGCCGGCCGCGCCGACCGCGCGTGCGCGGTCGGCGGCGGTCACGGCGAGGTCGATCGGTCGCACCGGGATCGGACCACCGCGCGCGCTACTTCTTCCTGGTGGGCACGACGAAGCCCTCGGGCAGCACCTGCCACTTGCCGTCGACGGCCTTGACGAAGCGGCTGCCCTGGACCGGGTTGTGCTTGTCGTCGGGGCCGAAGACCCACGGGGAGCCGACCATCGGGTAGTCGATCGGGCTCATCTTCTTGAACGCCTCGGTGACCGACTTGCGGGTGATGTCGCCCTTGATGCCCTTGAGCACCTGGACGAACACGTCGGCGGACATCACCGCGCCCTGGCTGAACGCGGTGCGCTGGATGCCGTGTTTGTCCATCAGTTGCGCCCAGCGTCCGTTGCCGGGCAGGGTCACGTCGGTGTACGGCTGCCATTCGGTGCCGACATAGGCCCGCATGCCCGAGGGCACCAGCTTGGCGTTGGCGTCGGTGTAGCTGTTCGCGCCCATGATGAAGTCGACGTTGTTCATGCCCTGGGTCTGCGCCTGGGCGAACCACGGGCCGACCTGTGCGTTGTACAACACGGCCTGACAGCCCGCCTGTTTGGCGGCGATCAGGTGCGGCGTGGGGTCGCCCTCGCCGACGGCGGTGTCCTTGGCGGCCAGTTGTTTGCCGGTGAGGTCGCTCCACTCCTTGATCGCGTCGCTGATCCCGCCGCCGCTGCCGGGCAGGGTGGTGTAGTAGAGGCAGACCTTGTCGTGGTGCAGCGTCTCGGAGGCGTAGTAGAGCATCGCGGTGAGCAGCTTGAACGGTCCGGGGTTGACCGGCGCGATGTCGGGGCTGTTGAAGCACGCGGGGTCGACGCCGACGGCCGGGATGGAGACGATCCTCGCGCTCTTGTACGCGGCGCGGTTGACGCCGCAGTCGACCGCGCTGGAGGAGCCGACCAGCGCGACCACGCCCTTGGACTGTACGAGTTCCACCTCGTTCTCGGTGGAACGTTGCGGGTTCATCGCGTCGTCCTTGCTGATCAGCTCCAGCTTGCGGCCGTTGATCCCGCCGGCCGCGTTGACCTCGTCGAAGACGGCCTTGACCGCCTGCGGGACCTCCGGGGTCTGGAACAGCCCGGTGATCCCGTTGATCGAGCCGACCTTGATGGCGCCGCTGGTGGAGCCGCCGTCGCTGCCGTCGCCGGCACACGCGGTCGCGGCCAGGGCGAGCGCGGCGGTCACGGCCAACCGGCTCACGAGGGAACGCTTCATGGGGAACGTCCTTGTCATGGTGGATCGGTACGGAGTCGATCCGATCGAAGGCATGCCGGGGGAACCCGGATCGGCGCGAAGGCGAGCGCGCGACGCGGGGGTGGTGCGGGCGGGTCGGAGCGGGTCGGCCGGTGGACGGGCCGGTGGTCGGCCCGCGAGTCAGCCGGTGGGGGTGACGATCGCGGTCGGGGGGGCCGCGCCGTCGGGGGTGTCCGCGCCGCCGAGGTAGGCGGCGAGCACCGCCGGATCGCGCAGGACGTCCTCGGTGCGGCCGCTCGCGATCACTTTGCCGAAGTCCAGGACGGTGACCTCGCGGCAGGCCACGCGTACCAGTTCCATGTCGTGCTCGACCAGCAGGACGGCCACGCCGTAGCGCTCGGGCACCTGGGCGAGTCGAGCCCCCAGGCGCAGCGATTCTGCGGCGGACTGGCCCGCGGCCGGCTCGTCCAGCAGGGCCACCGCCGGCCGCGCGGCGATCGCCGCGGCCACGTCGAGCAGGCGGCGGGTGCCCGCGTCGACGATCGAGATGGGCAGGTCGCCGACGGGGCAGCCGAAGAACTCCAGGAGTTCGTCGGCCTCGGCCCGGCCCAACCGCCGCCCCGCCCCGATGTCGAGGTATTCGTACTGGGTCAACTCCGGGGCGATCAAAGTGGTTTGGAAGGTGCGGCGCAGGCCCTTGGCGGCGCGTACCTGCGGGGCGAGTCGGTCGATGGGCGCCCCGTCCAGGCGGACAGAGCCGGGCGTGCGGCCGAGGAAGCCGCCGACCGCCGAGATGAAGGTGGACTTGCCCGCGCCGTTGGGGCCGATCAGGCCCACCACGGCGCCGGCGGGGACGGTGAGGTCGACCGCGTCCAGGGCGGTGACCGGGCCGTAACGGACCGTCAGGCCCGAGACGACCAGGGCGGGTTCGGTGCCCATGGGTCGGGCGGGCGCGCCGACGGTGCGCTCGGGTGGTGGGGCCGCGTCGGCACGTTCGTGGTCGTGCGCGGGATCGGCGTCGGCGACCTTGCGGGCCTTGGCCAGGCGTTTGCGGTTGCGGGTGAAGTCGGTCTGGCTCATCCCGCTGCGCAGCGCGAGGATCGGCACGATGCCGAAGATGATCCCGCCCAGGTCCTGGGGCAGCTTGACCTTCTCCAGGAGGGTGGCCATGGTCGCGCCGAACACCCCACTCATCAGAGCCCCTTCGGGGTGATGCGGACCGATCAGGATGGCGATCGCGAAGAGCGTGACGGATTGGCCCATGGCGAAGTTGCCGGAGACGACCAGGCCGAGTTGACCGGCCATCAGGCCGCCGCCGATCCCGGCGATGAACGCGCTGATCGCGAACGCGGCGAGTTTGCTGCGGGCCACCGAGATGCCGTGCGAGGCGGCCAGCCGTTCGGAGTGCCGCAGTTCGAGCCAGGAACGGCCGAGTCGGGTCCGGTCGAGAACGGCGAGGGCGAGCGCGATCACGGTGAAGACGATGACGACCAGGACGAAGTAGTTCGCGTTGGTGGCGAAGGCGGCCGGGCGGGCGACCGTCTCGAGTTCCTCGGTGCCGGGGAACTGCTTGGCGCCCAGCACGATGTCGGTGGACACCGCCGCGCCGAAGGTGATCACGGCGAGGTTGACGCCGCGAACGCGCAGGGCGGGCAGACCGATCAGCATGCCCACCGGTGCGGCGGCCAGGCCGCCGAGGACCAGCCAGACGAGCAGCCCGCCCGGTGCGTCGGCCACGTTGAGCCGCATCACCACCCAGGCGCCGATCGCCGCGAAGGAGAGTTGGCACAACGACATGACGCCGGCGCGGCCGACGATCACGCCGTAGCTCTGCATGATCACGGCGCTGATCACGCTGGTGATGGCGAGGTAGAGCCAGTAGGGCGACAGGATGTTGGGGATCGCCGCGCAGGCCGCGACCGCGAGCACGATCGCAACGGCCGCGCCGCGCTTGTCGAGCAGGTCCATGGCGGTGGGTGTCGTGTCGGCGAGCGGGCGGCGGGCGGCCCCCGTGCGGGCGTCGGGCTTCATCGGGCGGCACCGCCGATCCGGCTGTCGAGGGAGCCGGCCGGGACCTGCTCGGCCGGGTCGGTGGTCGGCGTCGTGGTCGAGCCGAAGTAGTACTCGTGCAGGAGTTCGGCCCGGCCGCGCAGTTCCGCGCAGGGTCCGTCGTGCACGATGCGGCCCTTGCGCAGCACGTAGGAGTGTGTGCCGACGTCGAGGGCGAGGTTGGCGAACTGTTCGATCAGCAGGACGGCCAGTCCCGCACCCGCGAGTTCGCCGACCACGCGCATCAGCCGGTGCACCACCATGGGCGCGAGTCCGAGCGACATCTCGTCGACGAGGACCACCTTGGGATCGGTGACCAGGGCGCGGCCGAGCACGAGCATCTGCTGTTCGCCGCCGGAGAGATGGCCGGCCTGCAGGGTGCGGCGTCGGACCAGTTCGGGGAAGAGCCGGTAGACGGTGTCCGGGTCGCCGCCGCCGGCGCGGGCGACCAGCAGGTTCTGTTCGACGGTGAGGGTGCGGAAGATGGTGCGGGCCTGTTCGACGTAGCCGATGCCGGCCCGGGCGCGCTTGTGCACGGGCAGCCTGTGCACGGGGCGGTCGTCGAGTTCGATGCTGCCGGTGGTGGTGCGCACCAGGCCGGCGATGCCGTCCATCAGGGTGGTCTTGCCCGCACCGTTGGCGCCCAGGAGCACGGTGACCGCGCCGGGGGCCACATCCAGCGTGACGTCGCGCACCACCGGGATCTCGTCCCGGTCGATGCTCACGTCGCGTAGCCGCAGGACGGCCGGGGCGCTCACCGCGCCTTCCCCGCGAACGCGTCCCGCAGTGCCCCGACGACCAGTTCGTGCGCCCGTTCGGCGTCGCCGAGGTCGGTGGCGAGCAGTCCGAAGAAGCCGTGGATGAGCCCGTCGAAGCGCACCGCGGTGGCCGTGGTGCCGGCGTCGTTCAACGCCCGCGCGTAGTCCTCGCCTTCGTCCCGGAGCACGTCGTACTCCGCGCCCAGCACCAGCGCGGGCGGCAGCGCGGAGAGGTCGTCGGCACGGATCGGCAGCAGGTACGGGTCGGCAAGGTCGGCGGCGTCGCGTGGGTACTGGGTGAAGAACCAGTCCATGCTCGCCTTGGACAGGAAGTAGCCGTCGGCGAATTCCCGATAGGAGGGCCGCCCGTCGTCGGGGTGCCCCACCACCGGCGACACGAGCACCTGGAGTGCGATCGGCGGGCCGCCCAGGTCGCGGCTCTTCAGCGCGACCACGGCGGCCAGATTGCCGCCCGCGCTCTCCCCGCCGACCGCGATCCGCGTACCGTCCACCGCCCATCGCTCGCCGTTTTCGCGCAGCCACGCCACCACCGCGTAGCAGTCGTCGGCGGCGGCCGGATACGGATTCTCCGGCGCGAGGCGATAGTCGACCGAGACCACCGCGGTCTCGGCGCCGGCGCACACGGCCCGGCAGGCGTACTCGTTCTCGTCGAGACACCCGATGGTCCAGCCGCCGCCGTGGAACCAGACCAGGACCGGGAAGGGGCCGGGGCCTTCGGGAGCGTAGATCCGGACCGGGATGTCTCCGGCGGGTCCGGGGACGGTGGCGTCGCGGACCGATCCCACGGTCGGCAGTCGCTCCGGCATCGACCAGGTGCGGGCGAAGCCGGCACGCATGGCCCGGGCGTCCAGGGCAAGGGGGGCCGGTCCGGATTCGCCGATCCGAGTGCGCTCGATGATCTTTTGGGCCTCCGGATGCAGGGGCACCGTTGCCTCCCAATCGACTCGCAAATCGTATCTGATTGCGTGTACGGTATGGGCTCTCAGAGGACCTGTCCAGATCCCAGGAGGAAATAAAGTGCGCAACCGCGAATCGTGGGACGCCACCGGTTCGGCGGACCTGGTCCTCACCGGAGGACGCGTCCACACGTTCGACGCGCGGGACCGGATCGCGACCGCCGTCGCGGTCACCGGGGGCCGCGTCGCCCGGGTCGGCGACGACACCGAAGTGGCCCCACTGATCGGCCGCGACACCCGGGTGATCCGCCTGCGCGGCCACGCGGTCCTGCCCGGGATCAACGACTCCCACCTGCACGGTGTCTGGCTCGGCGCGATGTGGCCGCGCTTCCTGATGGAGCAACTCACCGGCGGCGCGGACGCGGGCGCGCCGGGGCCGCACGCGGGCACGCCCGCGCCCACACCCGCCCTGCGCACCGCGGCCGAGCGCCGGGACGCCATCGTGCGCACCCACGACCTGCTGGCCACGCTGGGCGTGACCAGCTACACCGAACCGGGCCTGGGTCCGGGCGAGGACGCCGGCGCGACCGGGTGCTTCGGCTCCGCCGCGCTCACCGACTACGCGGAACTGGCCGCGCACGGGCGGCTCACCGCGCGCGTCACGGCGCTGTTGCTCTTCGGCGAACTGGACGGCCCCGGTTCGGCGGACGCCTTCGCCACCGGACTACGCGAGTTCGCCGCCCCGGCCGACGTGCCGGGCTGGTTCCGGGTGGCCGGGGTAAAGATCTTCGCGGACGGCATCCCGCCGATGCGCAGCGCCTGGGTGTGCGAGCCGTACCCCGACGGGTCACACGGTTCGCTGCTGATCGACGGCGACTCGGCCGAACGACGCCGACAGCGGCTCACCGAGATGATCGACATCGCGCACGCGGCCGGACACCAGATCGGCGTGCACTCCACCGGCGACCGCAGCTCCGCCGCGGTCGTCTCCGCGCTGCGGGCGGCGCTCGCTCGCGATCCCCGCCCGGCCGCCCGGCATTACCTCATCCACGGCGACCTGCTGCATCCCACGACGCTGGCCGAGATGGCGGCGGCCGGCATCGGCCTGAACACCCAGCCCGGCATCGCGGTGGCCACCCGCAACCTGCTCCACGACACGCTGAGCCCGCAGGTTCTCGCCCGCATGTGCCCCACCCGCGACGCGCTCGACGCGGGCATCGACGTGTGCCTCAGCTCGGACTCCCCGGTACTGACCCCCGACTGGCGCCGCGGGGTGGTCGCCGCGGTCACCCGGACCGGCGTCGACGGCACCGTCTGCGGCCCCGCGCAACGCCTGGCCCTGCGCGAGGCGTTGCGCGCGTACACCACCACGCCCGCTCGCCAGGACGGTGCCGAGTCCTGGAAGGGCTCGCTCGAACCGGGCAAGGCCGCCGACCTGTGCGTCCTCGCCGACGACCCCCTGGAATCCGAGGTCACCGCCCTACCCGAGATCCCGATCACCCTCACCATCGTCGACGGCCGAGTGGTGCACGAACGCCCCTGACCAACCCACACCCCACTCCGACGAAACGCCCACACCGCGTCCCGCCCCGGCAACGAACGCGCAGCCCAGCGACGGCGCGACGATGCCGTGCGGCAGGCCGGCAGGACGGTCCGGGGGCAGCGGCGCGGCGGAAGGCGGCAGCAAAGTGACGGGCGCGGGGTGGCGGCGAGGCGGTGTCGGTGGGCGGCGGTGTCGGCAACGCGGCGCTCCGGCAGCGCAGCCGTGTCGAGGACGCGGCGCTCCGGACACGGGGATGTCGGGGACGCGGCGATCCGACGTCCGGCAACGCGGCGATCCCGCAACGCAGTCATCTCAGGGCGTGGCGGGGCGATCCGGCGGCACAGCGGCATCAGAGACGCAGCCACTGCCGAGGCACGGCAATCCGCCAGCGCCGTCGCCTCAGGGCGCGGCAGGGGGCGATCCGGCAGCCCAGCGGCGTCGAGAACGCAGCCACGTCGGTGGCACGGCGATCCCGCAGCGCCGTCGCCTCGGGGGCGCCGCGACGAAATGGGACGGTCCGGCGGTCCGGCAGTCCGGCAGTCCGGCGGCGCAACGGCGTCAGGAGCGTAACCGTGTCGGGACGCGGCGATCCGGCGACGCGGCGAGGGCGATCCGGCGGCCCAGCGGCGTCGGGAACGCAGCCGTGTCCGGGGGCGCGGGGATCGGTGAGCGGTCCGGCGTCGGCGCTAGCATCGGGTCATGTCCGGTCGTGCGCGCACCTGTACCGCACAGCCCCACCCGCACCGGTCGCCACCGCTCCCGGTCGGTGTCGGTCGCAGGCCGTCATCGTCACTGCTCCCGGTCGGCCGCAGGCCCTCGTCGCCGGGCGAGGCGCCCGAAGGCCGATCCGCGGGTGCCGCCGGCCGGCCCCTCGCCCCGTGCCCGGTGCGAGTTCCGGGCCGATCCACCCCGAGACCGCCTACCGCCAAGGACGTGCCATGACCTCAGCGCACACTCCGCCGCCGTCCTCCCCATCCGCCGACGGGCAAACCGTCGCCGGCACCGGCTTCCATCCGCACCTGCCCGACCGTCCCGCCGCCGAGCCCGGGTCACCGCGACTGCGCATCCACCACATTCGCGCCGACGCGCTCGACGCCGACACCACACAAACCGACGGCATGCGCCGCTTCGCCGCCATCAGCGGCCGATCCGTCGGCGCCGAGAAGTTGTGGATGGGCCAGACCCACGTCGCCCCGGCCACCGCCTCCGGCAATCACCACCACGGCGAATCCGAGACCGCGATCCACGTGATCAGCGGCCACCCGGTCTTCGTCTTCGCCGACGACTCCTCCGGCGAACCCCGCGAAGTGCGCCTGCGAACGGGCCCCGGCGACTACATCTTCGTCCCACCCTTCGTGCCCCACCGCGAGGAGAACCCCGACCCGGACTCCGAAGCCGTGGTCGTGATCGCCCGCAGCACCCAGGAGGCCATCGTGGTCAACCTTCCCGGCCTGCACCCCCGCCTCGACAACCCGCCGACGTGACCCTCGTCCAGCCGCGTTCAGAGCCGCCGTGAGGTTCCCCGGGTCGCCCCCGCATGCCACGTCGTACCTCCACTCGCCGGACCTCGGCCGAGGCCGAACGCGGTCACCGCGCCGATCAGCCCCAGGACGATCAGGGTGATTCCGGCGAGCACGGCCAGCACCGTCGTGCTGGACACGGGGGCGGCGATCAGGACGATGCCCGCGGCGATGTCCACGCATCCGAAGAAGATCACCCAGCCACGGCCCGGCAGGCTCTTGTGCACGACACCACCCGCGAGTTCGGCCAGGCCCCGGACGAGCCAGCCGATGCCGATCCAGATCGCCAGCACGGTGACCGAGCGCGAGCCCCCGCCCAGACACAGGACACCGAACACCACCGACACCAGACCGCTGACGATCAGCACCGCCCGCATGCCGCCCGAGAACAGCCCTCCGGCCCCCAAAACCACCTGGATCAGGCCGCTGACCAGCAGGTACAACCCGAACAGGATCGCGACCACCCGCACCGTCTGGGTCGGCCAGGCCAGCACCACCACGCCGAGGACCACCGAGGCGACCGCGAGCACGAGCAGTACCCGCGGCGGGCCGACCGACCCCCACCCGGATCCCGGCGACCGGGACCGAAGACCACGCGACATCGGAGACATCGTTCCTCCCGGCGTTCGACGTCCGCACCCACCTGGATCCGGCAAGCAGTCCCCCGCCCACTCCCATCCACCGTCGCACGCACGCCACGAGAACGCCCGCCCGTGGGGGAAATGAGCGCACGGCCTCGGCGGCACACCCGCTCCGGGACGGGCACGCGCCGGCCGCCCTCCGACCTCGCCTTCACCCCGGGACCGGCCGGGCTCCACACCGCAGGCTCCACACCACGGGCGGCTGCCCGGCGCGTCCGGGACTCGCGGCGGCACGATCACGCATCGGCCCGCCCATCGCCTGCCGGCCTACGGCGCCGGGGGATGCGGTAAGCGACAGGCCGGACACGAGAACCTGGGTGCCGCTTGCGGCAGTTGGCGGGTGGTACGAGCCCATTCCCGGACCAGCGAATCGAACACCGGCGTCGCGCCCATGCCGATCGACCACACTCGCGCCGACACGGGGGCACATCCATACGACCCCGCGCACGACCCACTCGGGCGCGTCGTCGTCAACCTCGACTTGTCATCCATGCCCCCTTGATAGTTCGGGAGGGCCACCAGCCGAGGCCGTCCGGCGCACGCGCCACCCGATCAGGTGACAACCGCGCCCTCGAACGTGTGGTTCACGACAGCGGGATCACGGCTGATCACGCTGGGTTCGCCGGGACCACCCCGACACCGCGGCCCCTCGACGACGGGGCCGCGTGCCGGGGTCGACGCGCGTCAACCCAGAAGCTTGACCGCCTGGTAGTACGTCCACGCCGTGCCGTTGCAGGTGGCCCGGGTCACCGCGCCGTAGGGGGCACACACGCGCTTGAGGTCCTCGTAGAAGGCGCTGTCCACCCGCGCCTTGTTCGCCGCGAACGTGCCCGCCGCCTTGTAGTTGCGGTATCCGAAGTCGTGCCGGGCGCAGGAGTTCTGGAACGGGAAGCCGAACGGGTTATCAGGCGAACTGGAGCAGTAGTCTGTGGACCAGTCGAAGCCGTAGGCCGACCAGGATCCCTGGTTCTGCCGCGCCGAGTTCCAGGCGTTGTAGCTGTTCACGCTCGTCTGGGTCCAACTGGACAAGACCTGCGGCTTGTCCGCCGGGGCGGCCTGGGCCGGTGTGGTCACACCGACTCCGGCAACGACCGCCGTCGCGGTGGCGGCAAGGACTGTGGTCAGCCGACGCATCGAATACCTCCAGATTGCCGACGCTCCCTCGATGGGACGTCGGGGACAGGGGTGTGCAGCCGAACTCCGAGCTCGAACCCTCGAACTCCCCATCGCGGTCCGGAAAGACGGGCCGGACAACGGTAGGCGAGCGGAGGGCGAAGACCATCCCACAGCACGAAGGAGCCGGCCGTCCACAATCCGGCCGTCCACAATCGAGAATTCATCCGCCTCGGGTCTCCCGTTCGCCACGATCCACGTCGGCGACACGTTGCGTCGCATCCACGCGCGCAACCGGCCTCGACGCGGCTGCGCATCGGCCGGGCGTCCCCGTGACCCGCCCGCTCCACCGGCCCGCAACGCGCCCGGGTCCGCGCCCGCACCCGCCCCGTCGCCGCGCTGCGCCGCCATCGCCCGGCGCAACACCGCGGTGACCTCGACGATCCGGCGCTGGGACACATCGGCGGTGAGAATGGCCCGCGATCCGTGGAACGTGCCCGCCCATTGCTGCAGTTCGACCGATACGCCCGCCTCCGAGGGGCGCATCGCGTAGCCGATGCCGTCGCGGACCGGATCGAGCTCGGCCGTGGCGACGTAGGCGGGCGGCGGGCCGGACAGGTCGTGGGCACGCGCGGCAGCCGCGTACCACGTGGGGTTGCACCGAACCGAGGTAGTGCCGCCACGAGTCGGCGATGTTGTCGCGGTCCATCCGCGGTGTGCCGGTGAACGTCCGCGCCGACACCGTGGTCATCCGGTCGTCCAAACTGGGCCGGCAGAGCAGTGGGAAGCGGATCGGCGGCCCCTGTTCGTCCCGCGCTTGCAGCGCGACGGCCGCCGTGATGCCCGCGCCGGCGCTGGTGCCGCCGACCGCGATGTGATCGGCGTCGGTGCCCGGTTGGGCGTCGTGCTCGATCGCGCCGACCGACCGGACCGGTCCTGGCATCAGGCCCGTGCCGCGCTGCGCTTCACCACCGCGCGCGAGCCCATCGTGCGATACGACGAACTCGGCGCGTTGGCCCTCCTCGCGGAGATCCCGCGGGACGCCGCGCGCGGCAACGTCGAGGTGGCCGCCATCGCCCGCCTGGCACGCAACCCGGACGACCTGGAGACCCTGGAGGTCTATTGCGCCACCGGCTCGCTCCGCCGTGCGGCCGAGATACTGCGCCTGCACGACAGCAGCGTCTCCCGTCGCCTCGAACAGATCGGCGGCGTCCTGGGCATCACACTCACCGAACCCGCCGGCCTCGCCCTCGCCACCTGGCGGCTGCTCGAAGACGAGCCACGACCCGACGGCACCCGGCACCCGGCACCGGGCACCGGGCACCGGAGAACGGCTGGGCCGCACCCCCGGGGACGCCCCGTCCACCCGAGGCGGTACCGTTGACGGGACACGTGAGGTGCGTGATCGCCGCCGCGACAAGGGAGGTTGATGAATATGGCCCGCTCGGAGCTTATTCGTCATGCCCTTGTCCGGGTCGCGCGCTCGTCGTAGTCGGCCCGGTCGTCCCGAACGACCAGGAGTGTCGCGTGTCTTCATCTTCTTTTCCCGCAGGTACGGACCTGACCACCGATCGCCTCGTCCTGCGGCCGTGGTCCGCCGACGAGATCACCGCCGTTCTCGGTGACGCGCGGTCGGCGGACTGGGCGGAGGACTTCCCCGCCGAGGGCGATCAGGTGATCGCCGGCGTCATCGCCGAACAGTCGGATGTGCCGCGGCTGTACGGGCACCGTCAGATCGTCGAGCGAGCCACCGGGCTCGTGGTCGGCAGCATCAGCCTGCTCTGGCCGCCGAACGACGGCGCTCTGGAGATCGGTTACGGCGTCGTCGCCTCCCGGCGCGGCCGAGGCTACGCCTCCGAGGCCACTCGGGCCCTGGTCGCGTACGCGTTGACCTCACCACAGGTGGACACCGTGTACGCCGACGTCGAACTGTCGAACCCGGCCTCGGTCCGCGTACTGGAGAAGGCCGGGTTGCGGCGCTGGAGCGGCGACGCGTCAACCGCCCGCTTCCGCGCCACGGCACCGGAACCGAACCGGCAGCAGCCGTAGTCGATCGGGTCGGCGGCGGCGCCATCCGCCGCCGCCGGCCCCCGGCTCGCCCGGTTCACCGGCCACCGGGCCCAAGTCACGACTTCCCGCGCTACTTCTGCTCGGCGAGCCACTGGTCGAACGTGGTCGGCGCGATCCGGGCGCCCTCGCCGGGCAGCAGCGCGTCCCCCGCCATCGCCGGTCCGAACATGCCGGACCACGTCGGCACCAGCCGCACCGAGCGGCCACGCGCGGCGAGCGTGCGCCGGGCCATGTCGACCAGGTCCTGCGGGTCGGGCCCGGCGATATCGGCGTAGCGCCCGCGCGGCTGACCGGTCGCGACCTCGGCCAGGACGTCTGCCACGTCCGCGGGCGCGATCGGCTGCACCAACAGCGGCGCGATCGTGGCGACACCGTCCTGCTCGGTCCAGCTCGTCACCATCTCGGCGAAGTCGTGGAACTGCGTGGCCGGCACGATCGTCCACGGCACCGTCCCCTCGGCCACCAGGCGCTCCTGCTCGCGCTTGCCCGCGTAGTGCGCGTTGCCCTCGACCCGATCGATCCCGACGATCGAGAGCAGCACGTGGTGCCGGACCCCGGCGCGCTTCCCGGCGGCCAGCAGGTTCCGCGTCGTGGTGCCGAAGTAGGCCACCGTCTCGGCCGGGTCGACGGCCGGCCCGTTGGTCGCGTCGACGACCGCCTCCACGCCGGCCAGGGCATCGTCGAGGCCGTCACCGGTGGTCAGGTCGACACCGAGCGAGCGGCTGATCCGCACCACCTCGTGCCCGTCCCGCTCGAGAGCGGCGACGGTGAGCGCCCCGATGTTTCCCGTCGCGCCGGCGATTGCGATCCGCATGGTGATCTCTTTCTCTCGCTGCCAGGAACACCGACGCTATCACGGACTAAATAGGTCCACAAAGTCTGCGATAGACTCGAGGCATGAAGCTGCCCGGGAGTACCGAATGGGTCCTGCACTGCGCCACCACGCTGGCCCAACTCGACCCCGGGACCAGCGCGTCGACGACCCAACTCGCGCAGTACTACGACCTGCCGGCGCCCTACCTCGCCAAGCAGCTCAAGACCCTGGTCCGGGCCGGCCTGTTGTCCGCGACCACCGGTCCCAGAGGCGGATTTCGGCTCGCCCGACCCGCCGCCGAGATCACCCTTCTGCACATCGTCGAGGCCGTGGACGGCACTTCCTCACCGTACGAGTGCCGGGAGATCCGGCAGCAGGGGCGCGGTGCGCTGCCGGCCGACGAATGCCGGCGGGACTGCATCCTCGCCGCGAAGATGGCCGACGCGCACCAGGCGTGGCAGCACAGCCTGGCCGGCGTCAGCCTCGCCGACATCGTCGCCGACCTGCCCCCCACCGCACCGGCCCGCACCCGGCTGCGCCTGACCGGCACGGCGTAGGGCGGTTCTTCGATCCCCGTCGGATTCCACGACGGGAATCGAAGACCGGCCCCGGCCGCCGAGCCCGCACGAACGCGAGGCGGAAGGTCCTGACGCCGAAACCCCGCGCGAACCCGCGGATCGGGCGGTGCCGGAACGGCGTAGGGCGGGGCGCCGGCCCGACGCCCCGCCCGATCCCGCACCCCGGCCGGGTTCAGCCGCGCCCGCCCCCGCTCGCCCCGCGCTCGGTGGCGTTCGCGGACGGGATCGCCGTACCCGCGTCCCGGACCAGCGTCACGGTGTCGATCTGCGCACCGGTGGCGCTGAGCGTGCGAATGGTCATCGTGGTCTCGCGCCCGGCGGCGGCCGGACGGACGTCGACCGCGATGAACGCGTTGCCGCGAAAACGCACGCGCGACCACTCGACGGTCTCGTCGATCCTGGCGCCCTTGACGTGGAAACCACCCTTGACCGCGTCGGTGACGTCGGCGGGACCGCCCGCGTAGGTCTCCGGCGCGGAGAACTCGTAACCACTCTTCCCGCCACTGCCCACGGTCAGGTACGTGGTGCCGTCGGTCGCGGGCCGGATCCGGTCGCCGATCGCGGCACGGCGCGTGCGCACACCGCCGCGCATCGGATCGGCCCGCTCGTAGACGTGGTTGTGCCCGTTGATCACGAGGTCGACCTGATAGCGATCGAACAACGGGATCCACTCCTCCCGGATCGCGCCGTCCGAGACGTGGTCGGTCGCCGTGCAGTACGCGCAGTGGTGGAAGAAGGCGACGATGAAGTCGATCCCGGGAGTACGCCGTAGTCGGGCCAACTCCCCGGCCAGCCAGGTCGTCTGCGCGCCGGCGGTGTAGCCGCGGTTGTGCGGGATCTCGTGCGAGATGTCGTTGGCGTCCAGGCTCACCACCGCGACGTTGCCATAGCTGAAGCCGTATGTGGCGTGCGCGTTGCGCGGCCCGTTGCCGGGCAGGTGCCAGCGGGCGAGGTGACCGCCGTAGCCGTCCGGCGAGTACAGCGCCTCCATGTCGTGGTTGCCCATTGCGACCATCCACGGCACGGACGCGGCGACGGGATCGATCATCCGCAGGTATTCGTCCCACACCTCCGGCTGAAGTTTGTCCGCGCCCTCCGCGCTGTGGTGGCTGGACGGCAGTCCCGCACCGGACGCGGCGTACGAGATGTCGCCCGCCAGCAGGTGGAACACCGGGTTCTGCCGGAGCATCAGCGTCTGGTTGGCGGCGGCGCCGAACTCCACACCCTCGTCGCCGAACGCGGTGAAGGTGAACGGTTCCGGCACGCCGCCGGCCGCCGGTGCGGTACGAAACGAACCGACGGTCGCGGCAACGGAGTTCGAGTCGAGGCCGTCGTGGCCCAGCGCGTAGTGGTAGCGCGTGCCGGGGTCGAGCCCGTCCAGCGCGGCATGCAGGTGGTACTGGTCGTGGTCGAAATAGGCCGAGGCGGGGTTGTCGGCGTACTCGATCAGGTGCGAGTGCAGGTGCCGGATCTCGGCCGGCACCACTTGGTCCAGCTGCCCCGGCGAGGTGCCCAGGCGCAGGTACGGCCGGCGCACCGGCTGCGGCACCTGCCAGCTCATCGCCGCCTGGCTGCGCGGGTCCGCGCCCAGTGCGAGGTGGCGGCCGGCGGGCTTGAGCGCGTTCCCGTCGACGTAGTTCGTGCCCACGAGCAGGGAGGGCGCGCGGCGCACGCCGGCCGACGACGAGGTGCCGAACAGCGGGACGGCCGCCGCACCGAGGCCGATCGCGGTGAGCACGCTGCGGCGCGAGACGGTGCGGCGCCGACTGCGCAGGTATTCGTGCTGTTCGGCGATGCTCATGGTCGCGGCGAGCCGGTCGGGGACGCCGGAGCGGGGCAGGTGCGGGTTCCGGCCGGGGGCGGGGCTCATCGGGTGCTCCTGGAACGTGCGGCGAACAACAGGACGAGGCCGGCACCGAGCGCGGCGGTGCCGAGGAGGACGGGCAGGACGACGTCGGCGCCGGTGCGCGACAACGAGCCGCCGCCGGTCGCGGTCTCCGGGACGGTGCCGGAACGGGAGCCGCCGGTACCCGAGTTGCCCGAGCCGCCCGCACCCCGGGACCCACCGGAACCTCCGGAGTCCGACCCGCCGGAGTCGGATCCCGGCGGCGTCGAGGTCCCGGTGGACGGGACATCGGTGGGAGCGGTCGGCGCCGGCGTGTGGGTCGACCCGCCCGAGGGTTCACCGGTCGGGGGAAGCGTCGGTGGCTTGCCGGTGGGCGGCCCGCTGGTCGGCGGCTTGCTCGTCGGCGGCGACGTCGTCGGCGGCCCGCTCGGGTCGGGGCTCGTCGGTGGTGTGGTCGGCCGTTCCCGGCCCAGGGCCCAGCAGCCGCCGACGGGCCCCAGCGCCGCCTGCTTCGCGACGTCGCCGTGGTGCTCGGCACGCAGCGCGACCAGGGTCCAGCCGTTCGGTACCACCGCCGCGGCCTGCGCGGGCCGGGTGCCGACCACGTGTGCGGCGGGCCCGGCGGGCCACGGCTGCCCCCAGCTCGGCCCGGCGCCGGTGGCCACCTCGTGCCGCGCGCCCGCTTCGTCGGCGAAGGTGAACACCGCCGAGTCGATCGCCGGCGCGCGCACGCCGCCGTCACCCAGTGCGGCGGTGAACACGGCGCGGTCGGCGGGGACTCGCCATTGCGCGGCCGTGACGCAGGACTCGGGCAGGTCGCCCGCCTTGACCGCGGGGCCCTGCCACGAGGCGTGCCGGACCGGGCCCTGATCGGTCGGGCTCGGCGGCGCGCCGGTCGCGGTGTCGGTGGGCCCCGAGGTGCCCGCACCGGGCGAGGGGAACGACCCGGCCCGACCCTCGCCGTGGTCGCCGACCACGAGTACGCCCTTGACCGGTGTCGCGCCCGCGGGCACCGCGAAGGTGAGCGACGTGCCGTCGGCGGCCACGTGCAGCGCGCCGTCCGCGACGCGCTCGGGCGAACCGTCGACGTACACGCCGACCCCGCCCGCGTCGAGGCCGGACCCGCTCACCGTCACCGTGTCGCCCGGCCCCGCCCCGGGCGGCCCGAACCCGGTCACGGTGGTCGTGGGCAGCGCCGGTCGGCGGAACACCGCGGCGGTGTCGCCCGCGGTCACCTCGGCGATCCTGGTGTCCAGGTACCGCTCGTTGCCGTCGATGCGCAGGCGCAGTGTGTCCCCCGCGTCGATGCCCACCCGCCACCGCATGTCGATGGTCACCCCGAGCCCGGCCCGCGCGGAGTCGGCCGTGGTCGAGGCGAGGTCGGCGACCATCACGGTCCAGGTCGCGTCCAGGAAGCCGGTGCCGTCGCCGAGCATGGCTCGGTACATCGCCGGATCGCCCTTGTAGAGGCTCTTCATGACCAGGCCGTCGTCGTCGGTGCGGAAGTGCAGGGCACGGGTGACCAGGCCGCCGGGTATCCGGCCGGCGGGCAGGTCCACGTGCTCCTCGCGCGGGGTACCGGGGAAGAACGTCAGGCCGGTGACCTCGGTGCCGGCACGCGGTGCCGGGACGTCGGCGCCGGGGGCGCCGACCTCCGCAGGGGCGCCGACCTCGGTGCGCACCCTGTCGATGTGCACGAGGGACTTCACGCCGACCACCTGGTCGAGTTCGCGGAACTGGTTCAGCGGGTGGTCGAACCCGGTCACCTCCGAACCGGCGTTCAGGCTCTGCCCGGTGCGCGAGACGTTCGCCGTCGCCGATGCGATCGCGGGCGTACGTTTGCCCAACGGTGTACCGGCCGGCACCGATCGCTCGGCCGAGGCGGTGCCGTCCGACCCGGCGGCGGGCACGGTCAGCCAGTCCGCGGCGCGCGAGCGCGTGTCGCCGAAGTTCTCGTCCGGTCCGGAGGCCAGTTCGCTGTAGCTCCCGGATCGGGTGACCAGTCCCGGTGTCATGGCGCGTTGTTCACCGGTCAGGTATTCGGCCCGCGCGGTGCGGGTCGGCGGAAATTCGGCCGCCGAGGAGATCAGCGGGAAGAGCAGGACCAGCAGTCCCAGCACCATCAGACCGACCGCGACCCGTCGTGGCCGAAGAGCGGTGAGCAAGGGACGACTACGCGTTGTGCCCATGTGGAGGTGAAGACCCGTCACTCGTCCCGGTGCCGGCGGCTGCCCGTGGTGTGACCGCCGGGAGCGTGCGTGGGAACGGGAAGCCGAAGGAACCGAAGTCGACGATTTCCGATCGGAGAACGTCGACGACGATCGTGAGTATGCAAGACGGGCGGGCCGCGAATCCGGCCGAAGATCAACCTTCGGCGGGAATTGCCCCATGGTTCCCGCGCGATGGTCCCAGGGTTCACCAAGCTCCGGCGATACTCGCCGGCGACCACCGACCCGACTACGCGCCGTAGCGGTTCGGCGGACCGAAGTCGGGTGGTGCCGCGGGCCGGAAGGGCCCACGGCATGCCGAACCGGCCCCGCCGACTGATGTCGGGAGGCCGGTCGGCGCGAGTCCGGTGTCAACGACCGTGGTCGCCGGGCCCGTTCGGCGGCGCCGGGGGTGCCGGGGGTGCCGGGTCAGACCGGCGGCGCCGAGGGGTGCCGGGTCAGACCGGCAGCGCCACACCACCGGTGAGCACCGCGAGGGCCTTGACCGGCAGGTCCTTCAGACCGGCGAGCACCGCGGTGGCATCGGCCGTGGCAGCCGCCACGTCCAGCTTCTTCACGTCGTCGAGAAGCTTGGTGATGTCCGCGATCAGCTTGTCCAACGCCGCCTTGAGGTCCGCGACGACATCGGTGGCGGCCACCGGGCCGGCCCCGTCGGCCCGGGCGGCGTTGGGCTCGGTCGTCTCGCCGCGCACCGGGACCGCGGCCGTCGGCAGCGTCGGCAGGCCGGGCAGCGTCTTCAGCAGGGCCGGCACCTTGAGCAGCAGGTCCTTGACGTCAGCGATGGCGGCGGCGAGGGCCTCCTGGGCCCCCTTCAGGTCGTTGGCCAACACGCGCTCGAGCAGCTTGCCGGCGTCGGCGACCAACTTGTCCAACGCGGCCTTGAGTTCGGCGACCGCGTCGGTGACCGCGGCATCCGCCCCGGGCGAGACCGGCGCCGAGGCCACCAGGCCGTCGCCGGACACGCGCAGCCGCTCCCTGAGGGTTTCCAGCTTGGCCGCGTCCGGGTGGCCGGAACGGGCCTCGGCGGCGATCTCGGAGAACGTCGACAGGGTCTCGCCGAGGCGATCGACCGTGTCGAACCGCTGGTGGGCGGCGGTGACCCGGGTCTCGGTGGAGGTGGCGGCCACGGCCGGGCCGACGGCGCCGGCGACGAGCGCCCCGGACACGGCGGTGGTCACGATCGCGGAGGTGAACTTGGTGGTGCGCATGCCAATATGACCCTTCGATGGGGTGCGTGGGGTGGGGTGGGGGACTTTCGAGGTACTTCTCGTTCACCTTGTGGCGGCCGATGACGCACCGCAACTCAGCGCCACGGTTGGTGACCGGCACGCCCAACCGGCGTCACCGCACGACCTGCCCATTCGTAGAATCCGACGGCCGACGCCGCTCCTCCCCCATACGGCCGTCCGGGCACCGGCGGCCCACACGGCCACATGGCGGGCGATGGCCCCGCGACGCATCGACCCTTGGGCCCGGCGTCCCCGGCCCGAGACGGGGTCGAGCGGGCCCGGGCGGGTCCCGCGTGTCCGGGCCGCCGGCACGGTGCCTGCCCGGTCGCGGCCAGGTGCGCGAGCGGTGGGCGGGCGCCGAGGGGCGACGCCGTCGCCGGGCCCGGATCACCCCGGCGGAGCGGCGCCGACACGAGCGATCGTGCGCCGTCGCGTCCCCCCGGGCCGCGAGCTAGCGTGGAGGTGAGGGAGCATGCTCATGCGCTGCCAGTCCTGTGGATACGAGAACCCCGTAGGCACTGCCGAATGTGCGCGGTGCGGGGCGACGACGGCTCCGCTCTCGACGCCGTTGGCCCCGGCCCCGGCCGTGGGAACAACCGGGCACGTGCCGCATCGGCGGGCCGGGGACCTGCCGGGGCACGGCAGAGAGTTCACCGGCCTCGTCCGCGATTTCCGGATCCGCCGTGAGCGGCGGATCGACGACCTCGACGCCGACCTGGAGGTCTGGAGCTTCCACGTCCAGCGTCCGGACGCGGACGGCGAGCGGCTCGTGCCGGTGCCCGTGGAAATGCGCGGGTTGTGCTTCGCGGGCACGGTCAGCGAGGGAGACGAGGTACGGGTCGGCGGCACCTGGCGCGACGGCGCCCTGCACGCCGAGGAGCTCGACGACCTCACCACCGGCGCCCGGGTGCGCGCCAAGGCCTCGCGCCGCGTGCGCTCGGTGCTCGTGGCGGTGGGCTTCATCCTCTTCGTGATCGTCGCCGGCTTCGTTCTCACCGCGGTGATCTCCTTCTGACCGACCCGCGAACGGCCTGATCGACCCACCAACGGCCGGCGGACGCGGTAACCGGGCGGACCGGGCGGACCGGGCGGACCGGGCGGACCGGGCGGACCGGCACAGTGGACACAGCCCTCACGGGATATGGCCGTCACGGTGAATGTGGCCCACGTCACACAACGCGGCCGAGGCCTCGCGGTGTCACGCAGGTGTGAACCGAACTCCTTGCGGGACCGAGCTGTCGGTCGTGATACCCGTGTTCAACGAGTCGCGGCGGCTGCCGGCGACGCTGGTCACCGTGCTCGACCACCTCCGGGAAAGCGGGATCGACTGGGAACTGGTCGTCTCCGACGACGGGTCCACCGACGATACGTACGCCATAGCCACGGCGGCGGCCCGGCACGAGCCCAGGGTGCGCGTCGTGCGGCACCCGAGCAATCGAGGCAAGGGACACGCGGTACGCCGGGGCGTCGAGGTCACGCGCGGGCACCGGGTCCTGGTCTGCGACGCGGATCTGGCGACCCCGATCGCCGAGTTGGCCCGGCTCCAGGCCGTGCTGGACGACGGCTTCGACGCCGCGATCGGCTCGCGCGGCGAGGCGTTCGCGGTGGCCCGGCCGCCGATCCGGCGCGTGTTGTCCGACGTCGGGAGCCGGCTGATCCGGGCGGTCGCGCTGCCCGGCACCGTGGACACCCAGTGCGGGTTCAAGCTGTTCGACGGCGCCAAGGCGCGCGCCGCGTTCGCGTGCGCGGACGTGGACGGATGGGCGTTCGACATCGAGGTGCTCCGGCTCTTCCTCGGCTGCGGTTGGAGCTTCGTCGAGGTCCCGGTGGCGTGGACCCATCAGAGCGGCTCGAAGCTGCGGCCGGGCCACTGCCTGGAGGTGCTCACCGACCTGGCCCGGGTGCGCCTGCGGCACGGCCGGCCGGGGCGCGCCGGAGACCCGTCGGCGCGGATGCGGCGGCCGGCGGGCGGTACCGGCTCGCCCCGCGACCCTTTCCCGCTTCCGCTGCCTCCGAGGCGGGCGGCGTGACCGCGGTACGCGACGTGGTCGCGCCGCCGCGCCCGCCCGCACTCCCCCGGCTTCCCCGACTCCCCCGCTCCGGACGGGTCGCCGACGCGCTCGCGTGCGGCACGTATCTGGTGGCCGCGCTGCTGCTGTACCGAGGGCTGTGGGCGGGTGGGCCGGCCGGGCGCTACCTCGTGGACAGCGGTCAGGACCAGCGCCAGTGGGAGTGGTTCTTCGCGGTGACCGCGCGTGCCGTCGCGCACGGCGAGAACCCGCTGACCACGACGCTGCAAAACCACCCCGACGGGGTGAATCTGATGGCGAACACCTCGATGCCGGGCCTGTCCATCCCACTGGCCCCGATCACCTGGTTGTTCGGACCGTCCGCGACCTGGGCCGTCGTGCTCACCCTCGGGCTGGCCGCGACGGCCGCCGCCTGGTACTACCTGATCTCCCGTCACCTGGTCGCCTCGCGCCCGGCCGCCGCCCTCGGCGGGGCCTTCTGCGCGTTCGCCCCGCCGATGGTCTCGCACGCCAACGCGCACCCCAACCTGGCCGTACTGTTCGTCCTCCCGTTGATCATCGATCGCCTGATCCGGGTCGCCGCCGGTCGTCGACCGATCCGCGACGGCGTGCTCCTCGGTCTGTTGACCACGTATCAGGTCTTCCTCGGCGAGGAGGCCCTGCTGCTGGCCGCGACCGGCATCGCGCTGTTCGCGCTGACCTACGCGTGCGTCGCGCCGGGGGCCGCGCGCGCCGCGCTGCCGCACCTGGCCCGCGGGGTCGGGGTCGGTGCGGCGCTGTGCGGTGTCCTGGTCGCGTATCCGTTGTGGTGGCAGTTCACCGGCCCGCAGAGCTATACGAACCTGCTGCACGGCCCGGCCGGCAACGACCTCGCGGCGCTGACCGCGTACGCCGACCGCTCGCTCGCCGGCGACATCGACGTCTCCGCCCGCCTGTCGATGAACCGGACCGAGGAGAACGCGTTCTTCGGCTGGCCGCTGCTCGTGCTGGCCGTCGCGATCACCGTCGCACTGTGGCGGACGGCCCTGACCAAGGCCCTCGCGGCCGTCCTGGTCGGTGCCGCGCTGTTCTCCCTCGGCCCGGAGATCATCGTCGACGGCGAGGCCACCGGGATCTTCGGCCCGTGGAAACTGCTCGGGCAACTCCCGCTGTACGAATCGGTGTTGGAGAGCCGCTTCACCATGGTGTGCGTGCCCGTGCTGGGCATCCTGCTCGCCCTGGGCGCGCAGGCCGCCGGCCGCGCGGGTGACCGACGGATCCGGCTGCTGTGGTGCGTCGTGGTCGTCCAGGCGCTGTTGCCGCTGCTGCCCCAGCCCCTGGCCACCGCGCCGCGCGAGCCGACGCCGGCGTTCTTCGCGGACGGGACCTGGCGCCGCTTCACCGGTCCCGGCCGGGCCATCGTGACCGTACCGCTGCCCGACCCCGGCGACGCGCGCGCGTTGACCTGGCAGGTCGACGCGGGGCTGGGATTCCCGCTCGCCGAGGGCTACTTCGTCGGCCCGTTCGGGCCGGACCGGCTCGGCGGCTATGGCGCGGTCACCAGGGCCACCTCGCAGTTGTTGCGCGAGGTGCGCGACGGCGGGGTCGTACCGGAGGTGAGCGACGCGGACCGTGCCCAGGCCCGCGCGGACCTCGCCTTCTGGCGCGCGGACGCGGTGGTGCTCGGGCCGCACGACCGCCGGGAGGCGCTGCGCGCCACGCTCGACCGGCTGCTCGGTCCGGGCGTCCCGATCGGCGGGGTCTGGTTGTGGGACGTGCGGGCGGGAGGTGCGGCCGGTGCCGGCTGAGCAGGTGACTCCGTACCGAACCGGGGAGGGCGAGATCGCGGTCGGTGGGGAGGCAGGACAATCGCCGACGGGTGTGGGCGCGAGAACGGAGGCCGGTCGGGTGCGGACGACCGACGAGCACGCGTACACCGAGTACATCTCCGCCCGGCTGCCCGCGCTGCGCCGGGTCGCGCACCTGCTGTGCGGGGATCCGCACCGCGCCGACGACATCGTGCAGAACACGATCACGCGCCTGTACGTGCATTGGCGGCGCGCGGCGGCGGCGGACGATATCGACCGGTACGTACACCGGATGCTGGTCCGCGCGTTTCTCAACGAACGCCGCCTGGCCTGGGCTCGGGTCCGACTCGTCGGCGCTCCCCAGGACACCCCGCTGCCGGCCGCGCCCCCGGGGCCGGACGTGGAGACGCGCGACGCGGTCCGGATCGCGCTCTCCCGGGTGCCGCCTCGGCAACGGGTCGTCCTGGTGCTGCGTTTCCTGTGCGATCTGCCGGTCGCCGAGGTCGCGGACATCCTCGGCAGATCGCAGGGCACGGTGAAGAGTCAGACCGCGTTGGGACTGGCGCGGCTGCGCACACTGTTGGACGGGCCGGTCGTGGCCCGCTGGGAAGGGGAGTAGACCGGCCATGGACACCGACGAGCAAGAGGGCGCCCGACTGCTTGGCGCGTTGCGCGGGACGCCGTGGACCGGGTCCGACGAGCCCGGTGTCGACGTCGCCCGTGCGATCCGGGACGGCCGGCGGACGATCCGGGTTCGGCGTGCGCTCACGGTGGCGGGCGGTGCGATCGCCGTCGCGCTGGTGGTGCTGATGACCGTGTTGGTGGTCGCGCCGACGCACGACAACGGGACCGGGCCGGCTTCCGGCGGCGCGTTCGACGTTCGGGAACGGGCGTTCCGGGTCGGCTCGGCCGGCGGTTTCACGCCCGTGTCCTACGAGACCGGCAAGTTCCGCCAGCGGGTCGTGCTGGGCATGGAGAAGCCGAACGGCCCGGCGGAGTTGAGCGCGACGCGGGCGATGGTGACGATGTACGCGCCGGGCCGGCTCCCGGGCGGCGAGCCTCCGCTCGGCACTCCCGCCCCACCGGTGAACGGGCATGCGGCGGTGTGGCCGGCCGGCCCCGAACCGTCGGCGGATCGCCTCGAGTTGCTCTGGCAGTGGGCGCCGAACGCGTGGGCGGTCGCCACGCTCGCCGGTCCGGCCGCCGACGCCGAACGTGTCCACCACGTGGCCGAAAGCGTCGTGCCGGGGGTTCGCCAACCGGCGCGCGGTCCGGTGTCGCTGGATCAGGCCGTGCTCGCCGCGGGTGAACACCTGATCGCGGTGGTGGCTCCGATGGGTAACACCGCCGGGTCGCCGCGCTACTCGCTGCGCTACGGCACCGTGGACCCGCCGGGCGCGGACGGCACCGAGCCGGCCTGGTTCGAGGTGGGCGTCGGAGACCGGCCGCCCGGGGTCGACCAGCGACGGCTCGAGCAGGTCACCCGTTCGGACGGGGCCTTCGTCGAATTCGATCCGGCTGTCGATCAGGACCGCTCGGCCTCGATCCTGGCCGCCGTGCGGGTGGGTGAGATTCCGTCGACCGGCCCCACCGGGCCGACGCGCACGCCGCCGTCGCCGACCTACTCGGAGCGGCCGTCGGATGCGCCCTCCTCGGTTTTGGAGGCGACCGAGACGGCCGGTTCGCCGAGCGGGACCGCGACCACGCCGACGGGGAACGACACGAGTACGGGCTCTTCCTCGACCACTGCCCCGGCTTCGACCTCTTCCTCGAATGGGCCGACGACACCTGCGGGCTCGTGGGCTCCGTGAGTGGGGACGGGGCGAGCTACGGCTCCCCCCCGCGGCACCCGGCCCGGCTTCGGCTAGAGCTTCGCCTTCGGGTTGTTCAGGCAGCCACTGGAGATCGTCACACGCACGATCACCGTGTCCGGGCCGGACTTCGACCGCTCACGGGTCGACGCGATCCGGACGCCGGCCGGAGTGCCCTGCTTCGACAGGGACGCCGACACCGAGGCGGAGTCGTCGCGAGGTGCGGTGCGCTCCGTCGGCAGCCAACCGCGCATCTGCAACTGACCGACCATCAGGTCGTGGATCTCCGCAGGCGAGCGGCGGTCGGTCGGCGGCAGTGTCACGTCGAGCGAATGCCTGGTGCGGATCAGGTTCTCCTTCCGGCTGTTCAGCAACTGCCGGTCGCCGCAGGCGTCCTCGCGCACCTTGCTCAGGGGCTCGTACCTGGGAAACACCGCGTCGAAGGCGCCCTCGACGTCGGGGTTCGCCGTCGCGAACGCCTCGTCGATCGTCATGTCCGAGTCGGGCGCCCGCGTTCCGCAACCAGTCAGCGTCGCCAGCACGACAACGGCGAGAAGGCATCCGACGGTTCCGGTCGACCACTTCATCCCGCTCCTCCGAACACCTCACGTCCCGGTACGAACGACGGCCGGCGTCGTGTCCCGAGCACACGTCGTCGCGGCCTCGACCGATCCCTACCCGCGAAGGGCGGACGCTGCGCATCCCGGGCACGACCGGCGACCACGGATGTCCCGTTCCACCCGAAGCCAACTCCCGGGCAAAGCAGCTGATTTCGCCCCCCACGCGCGAAACCGCGGGCCGGTCACGGGCGCCGGATGTCACCACCTCCGGCCGGAGTCCCGTGCAGGTCGTGGAAGTCCTCCTCCCACCGGTTCCGGGCGTAGCGTCGGCCGACCGGGGTCTCCCACCACAACAGGTCCTTGGCCAGGCGGACGTGGTCGAGGGCGATGCCCTTGCGGCGCAGCAGGGGCATGAGCGTGCGCAGGTGGGCGGCCAACTCGTCGACCGTGTCGGCCTCGACGGCGGCGTCGAAGCGGGTGCGTTGTCGCCGTTGCACGAGGGTCCGCTCGGGCGCGATCAGCAGCGACAGGTCCCGACAGGCGGCGCCGATCGAGGTGCCGTCCGGGTGGTGCGGCGAGGTCCCGGTCGTTCCCTGGTGGAGCAGGTACAGCGTGACCACTTGGCAGACGGTCCGACGCGCGCGGCGTGGTTCGAGGGTGTGCGGCAGGTGAACGGTGATCGGCTCCACGGCGGACGCCGACAGGCACGCGTCGGCGCCGGGTGGAAAGCGCCCCGCCAGGGTGCGATCGCCGTGTACGCGGAGAAGAAGCGCGTGCAGGGCGTGCTCCCAGGGCGCCCAGTAGGCGGAGACGCGCGCGATCGACGGCGCCGTCATCGCGCGCACCACGTCGTGAGAGCCATGCCGTCGTCCTTACTGCCGTCGTCCACCGACCGAAGACGAAACGACCCGACCCGACCCGTCCCGACCATGGCCGGCATCGCCTCGTCCCCATAAAGACGCACGACGGTCCGCACGTGTGACACAAACCCTCGACACAGTCGCCGTTACCCCGCGTCGCGCGGGGCGGGTGGGCTCGTCAGGGTGTCCAGCCACGCGGTGATGGTGGTGAAGTCTCGTTCGGTGAGCCCCAGGTGGGGGTCGACGTGGTGGAGGAGGGCGGGGGCATCGTGGTGGGCGGCGACCCATGCTCGGTCGGTGTCGGTGACCTCGTCGTCGATCCAGACGAACGGGCGGCCCGCCGCCCGGAGTACGAGTGTGCGGGTCTTCCAATGCAGGCCGTCGCGCTCGTCCTGGTCGTCGACGGCGGACTGCTCCGGCCAGATCACCACGGCGAGTTCCGGTAGACCGATCCGAGGGGAGATGTATCGGTTCGCCTCCTCCATCCACGCCGTGGCCCAGAGCAGCTCGCACGCCAGCCCCAGCAGTCGCCGCCCGTGCTCCGGATCGGCTCTGGCCAGAAGGGGGTTCGCGTCGGCATCCGTGCGCTCCGGATCCGAACCATGGGTCGGATACTCGGCCGCCCCGAAGGGAAGCAGCGGTCCATCGACGTCGAGAAAGAGCAGCGGACGCTGCACGGAGCCGGTCACGACCGCACGATAGCGACCCCGCTCGACGGGCCGACCGGGCAGGCGGGACCGGGCACTCAGTGGTCCAGGTGGGCCAACACCGCCAGGACCCGTCGGTTGTCGCTGTCGGACGGCTGGAGATCGAGCTTGGTGAAGATGTTCCCGATGTGCTTGGCGACCGCCTTCTCGGTGATGAACAGGCCCTCGGCGATGCCCGCGTTGGAGCGGTCCTGGGCCAACCATTCCAACACCTCGCGTTCGCGTGGGGTCAGGCTGCCCAGGTGGGTGTCGCGGTCCTTGCCGGTGAGCAGTTGCGAGACCACGTGCGGGTCCATCGCGGTACCGCCGTCGGCCACCCGTCGGAGGGTGTCGACGAACTGTCCGCCGTCGAAGACGCGGTCCTTGAGGATGTAGCCGACCCCGCCCGCACCGTCGGCGAGCAATTCGTGGGCGTACAGCGGCTCGACGTATTGGGACAGCAGCAGTACGGGCAGTCCCGGCACTCGGCGGCGGCCTTCGAGTGCCGCGCGGAGGCCGTCGTCGGTTGTCCCCTCTCGGCGGGGGATCGAAGACACGCCCCGGCCCGCGGCTCGGCGGGTGATCCACCCATCTGCGTCGGCGCGGGGACAGGTCGGAGCGGCAGGCTCTATTCTCGAACACATGTCCGAACAACCCGAACCACTGCCCGACCACCTGTTGCCGTTGCTCGACTTCCAGCTCGGGTTCGAGCGTGCCCACCTCGCCTGCCTCCGGGCGGCCGAACTCGGCGACGAGGACGCACTCCACCGGGGCCGGGCCGCCCGTCTGCACGCCATGCGAGCCCTGATCACCGCTCGCGCCGCCGCGGGCGCCGACAGCGCCCCCGATCGCGATGTGCTCAAGCTCGCCGCCTTGGCGGCCCTCGCCCGGGAGTCCTCCGAGGCCACCTGACGACGGCAACGGCGCGAGCCGGAGCGAGTGCGACCGACGGCCGCCGCCGCGTCAGCCCGTCTTCCTGCCCGGCCGCGTCGTCGTGGTCTTCTTCGCCGAGGCGCGGCCGGTCGCGGCCTTCGCCGACGCCCGGGTCTTCGTCGTCGCGCGCGCCTTGGTATCGGTGCGCTTCGCCGGCTTGGGATGGTCCTTCTCGGCGGCCTCCACGCTCGCGGTCAACACCGACATCAGGTCGACCACATTGCTCTCGCCGGTCGAGCGCGCGGCGACCTCGTCGGGATGGGCACCGGTGGCCTTGGCCTCGACCAGGGCGTCCAGGGCGCGCTGATAGTCGTCCTGCACGTCACCCAGGTCGAAGTCCTCACTGAGGGTGTCCATCAGCGAGGCCGCCATCTTCAGCTCCTGGGGGCGGATGGTGACGCTCTCCGTGGGGGCGATGCCGTCGGGGGCCCGGAGTTCGTCCGGCCACAACATGGTCTGGAGGGTGAGGATGTCGCCTTGCGCGCGGACCAGGGCCAGGCTCTCGCGCGTGGACAGCGTGATCTTGGTGACCGCCGCCCTGGACTGCCCGGCCAGGGCCTGTCTGATCAGCACGTACGGCTTGGTCGCCGCCGGCGTCGCGGGCCCCAGGTAGTAGGGCTTGGACAGTGTCAGCGGGTCGATCGCGGCCTCGTCGACGAAGGCCAGGACGTCGACGACCTTCTTGCTCGGCAGCGGCAGCTCGGCCATGTCCTCGTCCGTGAGGACGACCTGACGACCGTCCGAGGACTCGTACGCCTTGGCGATGTCCGCATAGGCGACCTCCTCGCCCTCCAGTTCGCACACCCGCTTGTACCGGATCCGGCCACCGTCCTCCCGATGCACCTGATGGCCCGGCGAGCGATGCTCGGACACCGCCGAGTAAAGCTGGACCGGGATGCTCACCAGCCCGAACGAAATGGCACCCTTCCACGACGCCCGCATACCGACCCCTGACCGTTTTGATGGGAAATGACCATCTTCAACGGTAGGCCGGCCGCCGCCTCGGCGCCTCGACCCGAGCCGAACACCGGATCGCTCGGGCGCCGCTCCCGCACGTCAACGATCGACCGGCCCGGGCACCAGGCCGTCCGCCACCAGCCCGGCGAGTACCGCCTCGCCCAACGCGAGAACGGCGGACTGCGGACGGACCATGACGGTGATCTCCTCGATCCGACCCGTCTCGTCGCACCTGAGCAGGTCGATCCCGTGGATCCGGGTGCCCCGCACGGCGGCGCGGAAGACGAGGATCTCCGCCGCCGCGTCGGTCCCGCCGGAGTCCGTATCGGTGCTGCCCTCGAACCGTCCGACACAGCGGAAGTCCTCGAAGGTGCGCAGCAGCACGTCCAGAAGCCCGAGCACCATGGCCCGGCCCTCGAAGGGCTTGAACTTCACCGGACTGTACAGGCGCACGTCGTCGGCCAGGAGGTCCTCGAGCGCGGCGCGGTCCTGCGCCTCGACGGCGGCGCGAACGACCGAGTCCACACCCCGCGGTGAGCCACGACCGCATCGCCGCGGCCATCGCCGACGCCCTGGGGCTTCCCGGCAGCGACGACACCTGGACGCTCCCGCTGCCCCCGTTGCCGGTCCCGACCGGACCGCGAGCCGCGATGGCCGAGGTGCGCTGGGGCGCCGCGTTCCTCGGGCCGTGGCCGGCACGGCGGGTGCGCGGCCGCTCCTCCGGCGACGGCCGCACCGCGAAGCGGCCCGACCTCCTGCCGTGGGCCGCCGCCCCCGACTCACCGGCGACCCTCGGGCAGGTCGACCTCACGACAGGCGGAGCGGGCGGTCTCGGCGCCGACGCGTGATCCGTCGGGTGTGTCGCGACGAGTTTTCGGTGAGCGAACGGTCAAATCACTTGAGCACCGCTCGCACCCGCTCGGCCCCGACCGGAAAGCAGGACTCACCATGACGATCGGAACCCCCACCGTCGGATACGCCTCGGTGAACGGCATCGAGATGTACTACGAGTCGCACGGCACCGACGGGCCGCCGCTGGTGATCCTGCACGGTGGCGCCCAGACCATCGACCTGAGCTTCGCCGCACTGCTGCCCGCACTGGCCGCGCGGCGGCGGGTGATCGCGGTCGAGTTCCAAGGCCACGGGCACACCGCGGACACCGACCGCGACATGTCCCTGGAGCTCTTCTCCGACGACGTCGTCGCGCTCCTGGACCGGCTCGGCATCGCACGTGCCGACCTGCTGGGCTACAGCCTCGGTGGCCTGGTCGCGCTGCGCACCGCCGTGCGGCACCCGGAGCGTGTCGACCGTCTGGTCCTGGTGTCGACGCACTACCGCCACGACGGCTATCACGCCGAGATCACCGCCCCCGAGCAGACCTCCGAGCGCCTGCCGACCGAGGCCGACTTCAAGGCGATGGTCGAGGCATACGCCCGGGTCGCCCCCGACCCGACCCGCTTCGAGGCCACCCTGGCCAGGCTCCAGCCCCTGGCCCACGGCTTCGTCGAGTGGACCGAGGACGAGTTGCGCGCGATCACCGCCCCCACGCTCCTGGTCCTCGGCGACACCGACTTCATCCGGCTGGAGCACGCGGTGCGTATGTACGAACTCATCCCGAAGGCCCGGCTGGCGGTCCTCCCGGGCACCACGCACATGGGCGCGATCACGCGCGCCGATCTGCTGATCCCGATGATCGAGGCGTTCGCCCCGACGATCCCCTGACGACGCGCCGGCCGCGGCGACCCGCGCGGTCGTCGTGCCGGCCGGGCGTCGGCGAGTGTCGACGGGTGGGGGTGGGCCGGGGGCGAACGCCCGGGCGTGCCGGGCGCATCCGGCGGCGGATCACGCCGGATGCGCACCTCGCTCGAGAGTCAGGCGGCCTTCGCCCGGGCTCCGGAGACCTGGCGCAGCGCGTCGTCGAGGTCGGCCTGGGCCCGTTGCAGCCAGGCCGCGGTGATGTCCACGGCGTCGCCCGCTTCGCCGGTTCGCCGATGGAGCTGCGCCACCTCACCCTCCTCGGCCGCACGGGCGTGCTTGAGCGCGTGGTGGATGCGCCCCGCCGCCGCGAGTTCGCCACCCGCGACCTGGAGCCAGGCCCGTGTGGTCGCGTCCGCGACCTTGTCGGTGTTCGCGGAGTCGGTCAGCGCCCGGGCGATCGCCTCGATGCTTTTGCCCGCCAACTTGCGGGCCACCAAAGCCGGAGGCAGACCGGGAAGTTGGGCCAATTCGCCCATGACCACGCTCTCCAGCAGGGCAAGGCTGTACGTCACTCGTCCCAGTTTCAACAGATACTCGTCATCCGGAATCATCGAGCCATTGTGCGATATCGGCCGGACACGATCGGTGCGCCACACGGGTGTGTCGCACCCATTGCAGCCGGACGCACGCACCTCCGGTCGGCGTCCTCCGTCGGGCATGGGGACGGCCGGGCGAGCCGACGGGCGAGTGGTCGGGCACACGTGCGGCGCGGTCGGAGCGCGGGCAGGGCCCCGGGCCGCACACATGTACCCACACCGGACGTCGTGGCGACGCCAGGACCACCGGCGCCGGGTCTACCGCGTCGTCGGCTCCGGGCCTGCCGACGCGGTGATCACCGTCGGGCGCGATCCCGTTCGCGCGACCGCGTCCGGGTCGGCTCGCGGTGTCGAGAGCACCGCGGTGACCGTGCCGCTCGGATCCTGCGGGGAGCTCGCCCGCCGGATCGGTGGGGCCATGCGGCGGGCCCGGACGAGCAGGCGTACGCACACGGCCGGGTTGTCGCGGGCCGAGCGCTGGGTGATCGCGGGACCCAGGTCGCACGCGTTGTCCAGGCGGTAGTGACTGATGTCGATGACGCCGCGCACCAATGGACGGTACTCGTGCGGCACTTCGTCGACGATACGGGTACCGGCGTCGAGTGCGGCACGGGCGGTGGCCACGGTCGCCGCGAGCAGGGCGCGCACGCCCGGGGTGTCCCGGCCCGACTCCAGGTCGGCGCGGGTGACGCCGTACCGGTCGAGATCGGACCTGGGCAGCCGCAGCCGGCCCTCGCTCAGGTCCTCCGCCAGGTCGCAGACCAGGTCGGTGCGTTGGAAGCCGTCGGCGAACTGGCGGACGGAGGCGGCGAAGTCCTCGTCCGAGACCAGATGGGGTGTCATACCGGTGCTGAGCATCGCGCCGGGCCAGGTCAACGTGTCGACGTAGGACTGGTATTCGGCCTCGTCCGCGAACTCGGGGAAGGTCAACTCGGCCCGCGTGCCCGCCATGTAGGCGTCGGCCCAGTCGCGCGGCAGGCCGTTCTCCCGGGCCGCGTGCAGGTATGCGCGCAGCAGGGGGTGCGTCGCGGTCCCGGTGTCCAGCGCCGCCCGCACCCGGGTCGCCCATGCCTCGAACCGCCGAGCGCGGCCCTCGGCGTCACCCCGGTCGCACACGTCGTCGGTGAAGTACGCGAGGGCTGCTCCGGCGACCGCGTGGGGCAGGAACTCCGGCGGGGTCAGGAAGCGCAAGGCGCCCCAACCGGCCGTCTCCCTCCGGCGCATGAACCGTTCGGCAGCCGTGTAGTCGGCGCGCAGCGTGCTCTCCCGCACACCCGCAGCGTCCAGACAATACCGCCACGACCGCATGAGCCCCCCGATTTCGATCAGCCGAAGCCTTGTCCGACGGCACGGACAGTATCAGCCGGCGGGAGTCCGGTCGGATCTCGGCGCATGGGCTGTGGCGGCGCTCGCCGTCCGCCGCGGACGAGTTGTACCCGCCCGGGGGAGCCGCCCGGCGACCGGGGGTGAAATCGCCGGGCAGCCCGGGCGCCGACCACGGGGGTTGTCGGCGCACTCGCAACGATCCGCCGTACGACCGTCCGTGCGCAAGACCGCGGCCGCCTCGGACCGACGCCCCGAGGCGGGACGCGACGGAACGGCAGTACCCGCTCCGGCGGGGGTCGGTTCGGCCCGCGCGGGAGCGGGAAGAGGCGCGAGGCCCTCGGCGCGACGCGGGCGGCACGTCGGCTCGGGTCAGCGCTCCCGGGGTCGCCCGCGCTCGGCGTGCGCGGTGAGGAAATCGTCGACCACCTGCCGTACGTACGCCTTGCCGATCGTGCCGTTGGCCAGGAGTCGGCGGAACACCAGCGGCCCGACGAGGCGGTCGATCGCCGCGTCCGCGTCCAGGTCGACGGGCAGGTCGCCACGAGCCTTCGCGGCGTCCAGGATCACCCTGAAGGGATGGGTACCCGCACGTTGCAGGATCTCCCGGACGCCCACGAACGCCGGGTCCGACGCGCGCTCGATCAACACCCGCATGGCCCGCTCGCCCTCACGGTCGTGCAGCAGCAACCGGGTGCCGTCGAGCGCGGCCACCAACTCCTCCCGCAGGCCGCCCGTCCGGCTGCCCGGCCGGGAGCCGACGGCCGGGCCGAGCCGATCCCGGTATTCGGCGACGAGTTGCACGATCGCGTCGCGGATGAGTGCGGTGGGCTCGGGCCAGTGCCGATACACCGTGGTCCGGCCCACGCCGCTCCTGGCGGCGACGCCCACGTGGGTGACCGCGGCCCAGCCGTCCTCGAGCAACAACTCGCGCGCGGCCTTCAACACGGCGGCGCGGCTGCGCACCGCGCGCGGATGCGGTGCGCGTCCGGGCACGCCGAACCCGTGGGCCACATGCGCGGATTCGGGCATCGCGTCCAGCCTCCTCCGCTGCTCGTGGCCACGCACGGCACGACCGACGAGACCACACCCGCCCGACGCCGAGGGCCCACCGCCCTCGCGAGAGGAAGTGTTCCACGTCCACCACCACGCCCCGCAACACGTAGTCCCACAAGGGTCGATCGCGTGCCCGGCGCATCCCGCGCGCCCATGGGCATGCCATCCGAGTGGCCGTGGCCGGCCATGAAGCCGACCTCGCGCACGCACCTCCGCGCATGACAACCCACCGCTCGGGCACGAGGCCACCCCGGCTGCGCACACGAGGTCCGGTCCGGCGTCGCGGCGCCGCACGCCTCACACGCCTCGCACACGACGGCGGACGGCGTGCCCGGTGAGCGGCTCGTCGCCTGGCGACCCCGGCCCTCGACCCCCGACCTCCGCCTCCCGTCCGGGATCGAGCGGCCACCGAACCCGCGATCACGCCCTGAAACCAACAACGCCCGAGCCCGAGGCGCCACGGGATCCGGAGCCTCAGGGCGCAATTCTCGAAGCCTGGGACGGCGTTCCTCCCCGCTCGGTGTGCCGCCCCGCGCCGCGAATGCGACGTGGCCCGGCTCGCCGGGGGCGACGGTGGTCGTTCGGCCACGTGAGCACGTCCCCGTTCGCCCGCGCGGCTCGCGCCGACGGGGATGATCGCGGGGTGCGGTCGGGGAGGATCGTTGGGTAGAGTGCCGGCGCCGACCGGCCACCCGTTCCACGGAGGCGACTTGACCAACCAGCCGGGAAACCAGGGTGCGTACGGTTACCCTCCCCCTCCGCCGCCGCATCCGTCCCAGCCCAGATGGGCCTGGTGGGTGGTGGGCATCGCCATCCCGCTGATCGGCATCTTCGTCACGATCGCCGTCAGTGGGTCCGATTCGGGTTCGAACTCGAAGAACTCGTCCACGAGTACGAGCACCACGGCCGGCACGCAGGCCCAACAGAATCCGCCGGAGAGCGGCCGGTCGGCGTCGAGCCCGCCGGGCCCCGGCGGGCAGACGACGGGCGGACGGCCGTCGGGCGGTCAGCCGCCTCCGGTCCTGTTCGGACCCGGCACGGTCACCGTCGACCCGTCGAGCCGCTATGTCGATCTCGACACCAAACCCCCGCTGGTCGGCCCGTCGAACAAGGCGGCGGACATCGTGTTCCTCTACACCTTCGCCAAGCCCGAACTCGTCACCGTCGGCTCCACCCCGACCCTGGCGGCACTTCCGCAGGGCGGTTCGGAGCCGACGGCCGCCTCCTGCGCCGAAGCGGTCGCCAAGCGCGGCACCTATCTGGCCGGCGAACTCGCGCAGGGCTCCGGCTTCTGCGCGATCACCAACGAGGGGCGCACCGCGTACTTCCGACTGATCGGCCCGCCCGCCGGGGAGGCACCCGTCCGCCTCGAGGTCACCGTGTGGGACATCCCCGGCAGTTGACCGTCCCGTGCACGTGACGGCTCGGGGCCGGCCGGGTTCCGGCCGACCCCGAGCGGTTCCGACCGGTTTCCGATCATGATCGACACCGACGTCACCACGTCGTCGATGTCGCCGTCTTTGCCGAACCGGCAACGAATCTTGCCGAAATCACCGTTGCGGTCGCATGGTCGTCGTGGAGGTGGTCACGATGACCGATCGGTTGCGGGACAGCTACGACGTGGTGGTAATCGGCGGCGGCGCCGCTGGGTTGAACGGTGCGCTGATGCTGGCCCGGGCGCGGCGTTCGGTAGTGGTGGTCGACTCGGGCGCCCCGCGCAACGCGCCCGCCGGAGGTGTCCACGGGCTGCTGGGCCGGGAAGGCGTGTCGCCGGCGGAGTTGACGAAGCGCGGGCGGGCGGAGGTCCGGGCGTACGGCGGTCATGTGGTGTCCGGCGAGGTCGATGCCGTGACCGGGGTCGACGGCCGGTTCGACGTGGCGCTGACCGACGGCCGCACGGTCCGCGCCCGCAGACTGCTGGTGACCACCGGACTGGTCGACGAGTTGCCCAACGTGCCGGGGCTGCGGGCCAGATGGGGCCGGGACGTGCTGCACTGCCCGTACTGCCACGGCTGGGAGGTTCGCGATCTGGCCATCGGAGTGCTGGGCGGCGGGCCGCGGTCGGTGCACCAGGCGCTGCTGCTGCGCCAATGGAGCGACAATGTCACGTTCTTCGCGCACACCCTGTCGCCGACCGCCGAGGACGCCGAGCGGTTGGCCGCCCGTGGCGTCCGCGTGTCGGCCGGCGAGGTGTCCTCCCTGGACGTCGTCGACGATCGCCTTGTGGGCGTACGCCTGGGCGACGGCACATCGGTCCGCATCGATGCGCTCGCGGTGTCGCCGAGGATGGTCGCGCGTGCCGGGTTCCTGTCCGGGCTCGGCTTGCGGACGGTGGAACATCCGTCGGGAGCCGGTGAGTACATCCCGTCCGAACCGGGCGGTGGTACCGGGATCCCCGGGGTGTGGGTCGCCGGCAACGTCACCGACCCGACCGCCCAGGTCGGCGCCGCCGCGGCGGCGGGCGCCACGGCGGCGATCCGGATCGACGGCGACCTGACCGACGAGGCCACCCGCGCGGCGGTCGCCGCTCACCGGGATCCGTTCTCGGCCGCGAACGAGGCGCGAGTGTGCGAACTGGTCCTGGGCAACCGCCGCCACGGTCTGTGAACCGACCCCGCGCGACATGAGCGAGTGGCTCCGCGGGGACCGGGACACCGGCGCCTACACTCCGGGGGTGGCCGAACGAACGAGTACGACGCCGCTGTCGGGTGTGCGCTTCGTGGGGTTGCGCTTTCGGCTGGAGACCCGGGGGCTGCATCGCCCGGTCCCCGTCGAGGTCGCCGCGCTCACCCACCACGGGCCCGGAGGTCACGTCGCCTGGCGGGCGTACGTTCCGATCGAACCGCCGCCGCCCGGAAGCCCCCCGCCCGCGCCGATCGGCGTCCCGGTACCGCCGGCCGCCCCCGGTTCGCTCGCCGAGGCGCTGGCCGGCGTCGAGCGTCACCTGGTGCGCGACATCCCGCACGCGCTGCTCGGGGTGTCGCCGTTCGCGGAGAAGACGCTCGTGTGGGAGCAGCGGGCCTACTGCCCACTGCTCGCGTCGTCCCTCGTCCTGGACGTGCCGGCCCTCGCCGCGATCGTCGCCCCGACCGCCGCGCCGCAGTCCCTCGACGCCCGGCTCCAGCGGATCGGCCTGCGCCCCCCGCCCGAACGAGCCGTCACGTGGGACGCGTACGCGCTGGCACACCTGTTCCACACCGTGGTCGCGCAGGGCGTCGCCGTCGGCCGCTGGTCGACGCTGGAAGACCTCGCACGCGTCGCGGGCTCGTCCCCGCCCGCGCTCGAACCCGAGTTCATGCCCCCGCTCGACGTGCAGGAATCGCTGTTCGACTGACTCCGGGCATGTCGGCAGTACGCCGCCGCGGCACCGGGCGGGTCGACGACGTCGCCGTCGTCGAAACCGTGCGCCGCACCCCGTGAACCGTCCGGACGCGTCCGCCGCGGGTACGCCGCCCGGACGGATCAGCGCGGCGGCGCGGAGAGCGGGCCCCGACCCGCCGTGCGCAGCAGCGGCTTGGTCATGGCGCGGTTGACGGCCGGATCGCGGCCCTGGACGTAGGCGTCGCGAAGGGTGTAGCCGCTCGCGGCGAACAGGGCGAGCGCCCCGATGTTGCGGTTGCCGGTCTCCACCACCAGTCGCAGTGCGCCGGCCTGGGCGGCGGTGTGTTCGAGCGTGGCGAGCAGGCGGCGTCCGTAGCCGCTCCCGCGCCGCTCCGGGCTGACGTAGAGGCGTTTGATCTCCGCCGCCCGACCGGGCATGGTCCGCCAACCGCCGCAGCCGACCGGCGCGTGTCCGTTGTAGGCGAGCACGAACAGGCCCTCGGGGGGCTCCAGATCGCGGGGCTCGCTGGTGTCGGGATGATCGGCGAACCCGTAGAGGCCGACCTGCTCCGCGTACAACGCGTGCAGGAGGACCTGGGTGTCCGGATGGGTGTAGGCCCGGGGCACGAGACGAACGTCGGCATGGCCGACCGGCAGGTCGGCGCCGAACGGCCCGTGGTGGCCCGGTGCCGCCCCCAGCACGGACCCGCCCTTGGCGCGGTGCGCGAAACGGATCAACGACCTGCTCCCTTCCCGCCGACCCCGTGCGTCGGGGCTTCGCAACGATTGTCCGCGAAGCCCCTACCCCGCGAACAGTGGCCACGAAAAACCCACTCGACCGGGGTCGACCGGAACCGGTGCCGAACAACGCCTCCGCGCGGTCGAGTTGGGCCCGGTGCCGGGCCCGGCGCCGGGCGTGGCGCTCGCGGTGGCGGCGGGCCCGCCCCGCCCGGCCACATCGCGGTCGCGCCCCGGTCACACACGGGTCACACACCGGTCGCGCCGGCGTGCCGCGGGATCACAAGGATTCCCAACCACACCCCGTAAGGGTTATAGTCTCGCTTGACCAGTTACCGCCATCACGGGGGCAACACGTGCGGATCCCCATCACCGACTACGCCGTCGGCGCGGCGATCGCGACCGACCTGATCAACACCTCACCCACCGTGCGGCCCACCACCGGCGACGCCCTCCCCGACCCGGGCGCCCTGGCGGACTTCCTGGCCGAGCACGACCTTCGGCCGGCCGCTGTCGCCGACGGGCGAACACCGACCCCCGCGGATCTCCACGCGGTGGGCCTGCTGCGCCGCGAGGTGCGGGTGATCGTGGAGACCGAGACCGAGGAGCACGCCGTCGCGGGTGCGACCGTGCTCGTCGCCCGCGCCGGGCGCGCCCCGACGCTGGTGCGCGACGGCGACCGCCGGTGGCAGTGGTGCGTCCCGACCGCGCCCGACGCCGACCTCGCCGACGAGTTGGCCGCGTTGATCGGCGTCGGGCTGCTCGGCGTCGTCCGGGTGCTCGGCCACGACCGCTTCCGGGCCTGCGCCACCGCGGACTGCCGGGGTGTGTTCGTGGACACCAGCCGGGCCGGGCGCCGCCGCTACTGCATGCCCGACCGATGCGGCAATCGGGTCAATGTCGCCAACCACCGCGCGCGCCACAGGGAAGAGAGCGTGAACCGATGAGCCACACCCCCCTCGTGGGCGCCCTCCGACTCCCGGACGGCACCTCGATCCGCGGTCGCGGCCTGCGCCACCCACTGCCCGAAGGACCGCCGCCGGAATTCGGCCTCTACCTCGGCTCCGACCGCCTGCGCCGTCGACACGAGGACGCGCTGCCGTGGCCGCGGACGTGGCTCGACTGGCCCGACTTCCGCCTGCCCCGCGACCGGGACGCGGCCGTGCGGCAGATCCGTGCCCTGCACGAACGGGCCCGTACGGGCGCCTCGGTCGAGGTCGCCTGCGGAGGCGGCGTCGGCCGAACCGGCACCGTCATCGCCTGCCTCGCCATCCTGTCCGGCGTCGACCCCGCCGAAGCCGTGGACTGGACCCGTCGGCACCACCACCCGCGCGCCGTCGAGACACCCTGGCAACGCCGCTGGGCAACCCGATTTCCCACCTCGTGACCGCACCCGCGATCGTTCCTCGCGCGGGCGACGCGCACGACGCGCAGTCCGAGCACGGGTGGGACGCGAACTCCGTGTGCCGGCACGAAAATCGGATCCGTGCGCACTACACGACCGGTTCGCCGAGGTCGGCCGAGCCGCCCGAATCGGCCAACTGCTTCAACGTGCGCTCGACCGACGCGCGCCCCGCGGGCAACAACGGCAGTCGCACGTCCGCGGTGGGAATCCGGCCCTGCGCGTGCAACACGCCCTTGATCACGGTGGGATTGGGCTCGGCGAAGGCGGCGGCGGACAACCGTGCGAGCGCGTGACCCAGGTCCCGCGCGCGGGCGAGGTCGCCGTCGCGCCACGCGGCGCACAGCTCCACGAATCGGTGGGTGGCCAGGTGCGCCGAAGCGAGGATGCCGCCGGACGCGCCCAACGCCAGCAGCGGTGACAGGAACAGGTCGTCGCCGGCCAGGATCGCGCAGTCCGGCGGAAGGTCGCCGAGCAGGTCCACCGCGTCCTGATCGATGCCGCCCGGCGCGAACTTGACGCCGGCGACGCCCGGAAGCCGCCCCAACGCGCGCAGGTCGGCCGCGTCCAGCGACTGCCCGGTGCGATACGGAATGTGGTAGACGATCAGCGGTACGGGGCTGTTGTCGGCCAGATGGGTGAAGTGCGCGATCACGCCGGCCGGCGAGGGACGGGTGAAGTACGGGACGGGCACCAGCGCGGCGGCGGCCGTCGGCCACCGGGCGAGGTCCGCGAGAGCCGCCGCCGTGGCCCGGGTGTCGTTGCCGCCGGCGCCGATGGTCAGTACCGCGTCGTGTTCCGCGCAGACCCGGGCGCACACGTCGACGACCGCGACCCGCTCGTCGGCGTCGAGCGTGGCGGCCTCGGCGGTCGTGCCCAGGGCGACGATCCCCTCGGCGCCCGCCGCCAGCACGGCATGGGCGAGCTCTTCGAGCGCGTCCCGCGCGACGGCTCCGTCGGCGGCGAACGGTGTGACGAGCGGTACGTGGACCCCGTGTCGGGGCGGGTGCTGGGTCATGCCTTCGAGGGTGACCCGCGCGGATCCTTCAGGTCCAGTTCACATTCGTGAACGTGAGCGTAAGCTGTACTGATGCTCGACGTCCGCCGTATGCGCCTGCTGCGCGAGCTGTCCCTGCGCGGCACGATCGCCGCGGTCGCCGAGGCGCTCGCCTTCACCCCGTCCGCGGTCTCCCAGCAACTCGGCGTCCTCGAACGCGAGGCCGGGGTCCCGCTCCTGGAGCGCACGGGACGCCGGGTCACCCTCACCCCGGCCGGACACAACCTGGTCCGCCATACGGAGGCCGTCCTCGCGCACCTGGAACAGGCCTCGGCCGACCTGGCGAGCACCCGCCGCGGCCTGGCGGGGCCCCTGCGGATCGGCACTTTCCCCAGCGCGACCCGGACCATCGTCCTCGGCGCGCTGACCTGCCTCGGCCGACGGCATCCGGGTCTGGAACCGATGGTGCTGGAAATCGACCCGGCCGAGGTCGCCGGCGCGCTGCGGGCGGGCGACCTGGACGTGGCGCTGATCCACGAATACGACTTCGTACCGCCGGTGGACGAGGTCGGCCTGGCCGGCCTGCCGTTGTACACCGAGCCGATGTACCTGGCCTCGACGTCACCCGCACCGGACCGGACGGCCGACGCGTCGATGCTCGGCTTTTGGCGTAACTCGCCCTGGATCACCTCGACTTCAGGCACGTTGTGCCAGGCGATGACCATCCGCGCCTGTCAGGCCGCCGGCTTCACCCCACACGTGCGACACCAGGTGGACGACTTCGCCACGGTGTTGGCCCTGGTCGCGGCGGATCAGGGCGTCGCCGTCGTGCCGCACCTGGGCATCGTGGATCCGCCCCCCGAGGTGACCCTGACCAGGCTGCCGATCCACCGCCGCACCACGATCGCCTTTCGCGGCGGCGCCGCCGAACACCCCGCGGTGCTCGCGGCGGCCGACGCGCTGCGCACGTGCGTTCCGGCGGAACTGGCCCCCGCACAGACCGCCCCGCCGGCGCACTCGCCCGCCCCACCGCAGGGGTGAGATCCCCTGGGCCCGGGCTTCGCGGGCGATGCCCCCGGCGCGTGGGTCCGGGTGGGTCCGGGTGGGTCCGGACGGACGATCATGGCCGCCGCCCCGCGTGTCGCGGTCGGGGTCGCGGCGTTGCGCGGGCGACGCTGTCGGCGACGAGCGGTCTCGGCCGGACGATCGCCGCGAGGAGGGTGGGCCACATGCTGGTGCTCGGATACGCGCAGGTCGAGGCCCTGCTCGAGCCGGACGCGTTGATCGACGCGCTCGCCGCGGCGATGGCGGACCTCAGCGCGGGCCGTGCCTCGGCGCCGGACCGGATCGCCGCCGTGGTTGCCGAACGGGACGCCTTCCTGGCGGCCATGCCGGGACACGTTCCGTCGTCCGGGGCGCTGATGAGCAAACTGGTCACGCTCTTCCCGCGCAACGCCGGAACGCCCCTGCCGACCCACCAGGCACTGATCGTGGTGTTCGACCCGAAGACCGGTGAACCCACGGCGTTGCTGGACGGCACCGCCATCACGGCGGTGCGCACCGGTGCCTGTTCGGCGCTGTCGGCGCGGCTGTTGGCGCGCGAGGACGCGACGGTGCTGGCGATCCTGGGCACCGGGGTCCAGGCCCGCTCGCACGCCCGTGCGATGTGCCGGGTCCGGCCGATCCGGCAGATCCGGGTGGCCGGGCGCGATCGGGCCAGGGCGGCGGCGCTGGCCGACGAGTTGTCCGCCGAATTGCCCGCCGAGGTACATGCGGCGGCCGACTACGCCGAGGCGGTCGACGGCGCGGACATCGTCGCGGCGGCAACGAACGCCGTGGAACCCGTGGTCCGGCGCGCGTGGTTGGCGCCCGGGACACACGTCACGTCGGTGGGCTTCAACCCGGCCGGCCGTGAACTCGACGATGCCACCGTTGCCGATGCGCTCGTGTGCGTCGAATCGCGGCAAGCAGTGTTGGCGCCGTTCCCGGCGGGCAGCAACGACCTGCTGATGCCGATCCGCGACGGCGTGATCACCGCCGAACACGTACACGCCGAACTGGGCGAAGTGGTCGCCGGCAGCCGCCCGGGCCGCACCTCGCCGGAGCAGCTCACGCTGTACAAATCGGTCGGCGTGGCCGTACAGGACGCCGCCGCCGCGGCTCTGGTCGTCACCGCCGCCCGCGAGCAGTCGATCGGCCGGGAGATCTCGCTGCGGTAGCGCCGCCGCCGTACGGCGCGATGCGCGTACGCCCGCCCGTGCCCGTGCCCGTGCGGCGGGGTGGCCGGCTCCGACGCACCCGTGTGCCGTACGGCCCCGTCCGCGACGCCGGCGTGCCCGGGCCGGTGGGCGGTATGGCACGCTCCATCGGAGCAGGCGCGCCCTTCGCCGGCCTGTCGGCGATCGCGCACGACCGAGACCGATTTGTGGGGCACCGATGAGCGACGGCACGCGGGTCATACGTTGGGGAATCCTGGCCACCGGCGGCATCGCCGCCGAATTCACCGAGGCGTTGCGCGGCCTGCCGGACACCGAGGTGGTCGCGGTCGGTTCACGCCGCCTCGAGTCCGCGAAGGCGTTCGCCGAGCGCCACGACATCGCGCGGGCCCACGGCAGTTGGGCCGAGTTGGCCGCGGACGACGAGGTGGACGTCGTCTACGTGGCCACGCCGCACTCCGCGCACCGCGCGGCGGCCGGCCTGTGTCTGGAGGCGGGCCGCGCCGTGCTGTGCGAGAAGGCGTTCACGCTCGACTCCCGCCAGGCCCGCGAACTGGTGGATCTGGCCCGCGACCGCGGATTGTTCCTGATGGAGGCGATGTGGACGTACTGCCACCCGCTGATCCGCCGGCTGCGCGAGGTGATCGCCGACGGCGTGATCGGCGAGGTGCGGGGCGTCTCGGCGGCGTTCGGGTTCGCCGGGGACTTGCCGCCGGAGCACCGGCTGCGCGACCCGGCGCAGGGTGGCGGCGCGCTGCTCGACCTCGGCGTCTACCCGGTGTCCTTCGCCCAGTTGTTGCTGGGTGAGCCGGACGCGATCCGGGCCTGGGCGCATCTGACCCCCGAGGGCGTGGACGACAACACGGGCATCGTCCTCGGCTGGGACGGCGGCGCCGTGGCCACGCTCGGGTGCACGTTCACCGCCGATAACGACGCGCCCGCGACGATCACCGGCACCAGGGGCCGGATCGAGTTCGCCGACGGCTTCTTCTATCCGGACCGCTTCGTCATCCACCGCCCGGGCCACGAACCGCAATCGGTCCTGCTCGCCGACGTCACCGACGACCCCGAACGCGGCACGATGCGGCACGAGGCCGCCGAGGTGATGCGGTGCCTGCGCGCCGGTGAGACCGAATCCCCGCTCGTACCCCTGGACGGCACCCTCGCGGTCATGCGCACACTGGACGCCGTGCGCGAACGCATCGGTGTCACCTACCCGGGAGTGGCCTGACCGGTGTGCTTCGCCCGGTGTTCGTGCCGTGTTCAGGCGTCGGTCGTCGGTGTGCCGGAACCTTCGATGGGAGGGCGTGTGCGCTGCCCGACCCACTGAGACAAAGGACTGGCTACCTTGCGAACGCATTGGGAACGGCGGCGGGCACGCCCTGCGCGCCGGCACGCTGCCCTGCGCCACATAGGCGGCGCACACCCACCGACCCGCGGCGGGACGGGCGCTTGCCCGTCCCGCCATCCGCTCGCTCGGTGCGCCCTACCGGGCGAGGTCCTCGGTGAGGGTGTGCTTGACCAGGGCGTTCGCGTGGCCGTGTCCGATGCCGTACTCGGCCTTGAGCCAGGTGACCAGTTCCATGTGCTTGGTCAGCGGCGAGGACCGGATCAGGGCCTGCCAGTCCGCGATCGTGCGGCCGTACTTCTTCTCGATCGACGGAAAGTAGCTTGCGGGGCCGTTCGGGGTCTCGCTCATTTTCCCGGTGTCCTCTCGGCGCATGCGGCGGATGGTGTTGTCATGGGTATCGACCGCCGTGCACCCGCGAACTCATCGGCCTCGGAAAGAGATCCGGGTCACACGTCCTGTCGCCCGTTCGTGCCGGCGGGCTCGGCGCCGGGGGCGAGGCGGGGAACCGGGTGGTGATGTCCAGGCCGCCGGTCGGGCGGGCGGTCGTGGTGATCTCGCCCCGGTGGGCGATGACGATCGCGCGGACGATGGACAGGCCCAGTCCCGCCCCGCCGTCGGCGCGGGTGCGCACCCCCTCGCCGCGTACGAACGGCTCCAGCAGCCCGTCCGCGTCCTCGGCGGCGACGAGCGCGCCGGAGTTGTCGACGCGCAGGAACGCGCGGGCGTCCTCGGTGCCCGTGGTCACCGCGATGTGCCCGCCGGGCCGGTTGTAGCGGACGGCGTTGTCGAGCAGGTTGCCGACCAAACGCTCGATCAGGATCGGATCGCCGCCGAGCGCGGCGGGCCGCAGGTCGGAACGCAGTTCGATGCCCCGGGCGGCGGCCTCGTCCGCGGCACCCGCCACCAGGCCCGTCGCGACCTCCGCGAGGTCCACCGCACGGTGCGTGTCGGGGAGTATCCGGCCGCGGGCCAGGGCCAGGAGGCCGTCCAGGGTCCGCCGGCTGTGTTCGATCGCGGTCCTGACGTCCTCGGCCATGGTCAGCAGTTCGTCCCGGTCCGGCTCGCCGTCCAGCGTCACCTCGATCGCGGTGCGCATGGTGGTCAGCGGGGTGCGCAGTTCGTGCGCGGCGTTCGCGGTGAACATGCGTTGGCCGGCCAGCGCCCGGTCGCGTTCGGCGATGCCGGCCTGGATGCGGTCCAGCATGCCGTTGACGGTATCGGCCAGTTCCGCGAGTTCGTCCGCCGGTGTGCTCACCGGCATGCGCTCCGAGAGGTTCTCCGCCGACAACCGGCGGGCGGTGGCCGAGATCGCGCGGATCGGCCGCAATACCCGCCCCGCCACCAGCCACCCCAGCACGGCGGCGAGCACGACCACCAGGATGAGTGCGATCGCGGCCTGGGTCAGTAGTTCGGACAGCGTCGTGGCGCGGACCCGATCCGCGAGCGCCTCCGGCCTCGGCAGGCCCGTCGGCGGAGGCCCGGGGGCGCCGGGCGACTCGGTCCTGATGTCGATCACGATCCGATGGCGCATGCTCCGCCGCACCAGCGCGTAGGTCAGCGCGGTCAATGCCACTCCCGCGGCCAACACGAGCGCGGTGTACAGGATCGCCAACCGGCCGCGCGCGCTCAATCGCACGGCCACGGTCCGCCGATCCGATACCCGGCGCCGGTCGCGGTCTCGATCAGCGGCGGATCGCCCAGCTTGCGGCGCAGCGTGCCCACGGTGATCCGGATCGCGTTGGTGAAGGGATCGGCGTGCTCGTCCCACACCTTCTCCAGTAGCGTCTCCGCGCTGACCAGGTCCCCACCCGCCGCGAGCAGTTGGGCCAGGACACCGAACTCCTTCGGCGTCAGCGACAGCAGCCGGCCGGCCCGCTCGACGGTGCGCCGGGCCGGGTCCAGCGTCACGTCCGCGGCGCGCAGGATCGGCGGTCGGGCCGGCGCGCTGCGGCGTGCCAGGGCGTGCACCCGGGCGATCAGCTCGGAGAACGCGAACGGCTTGCCCAGGTAGTCGTCGGCACCGAGGGTGAGCCCGTCGACGCGGTCCTCGACCGCGCCGGAGGCGGTCAGCATCAGGATGCGCGACGTGCCCCGTTCGGCCATCCGTCGGCACACCGTGTCGCCGTGCACCACCGGCAGGTCCCGATCCAGCACCACCACGTCGTAGGGCGTGGACTCGCCCCTGTCCAAGGCGCTTTGGCCGTCACCGGCGACATCGACGGCGAATCCGTGTTTGCGCAATCCGGCGGCGATGTAGCCGGCCAGCGGTTGTTCGTCCTCAACCAGCAGCACTCGCATGCGCGCAGCATGCCGGCCGGCACATATGGATCCCGTATGGCCGGACGATCGGCCGCCCATCGGCCCGCGCCGCTAGACAACGGTCATGGCCCACGACACCCCCTCGACCTCCGCTCGATCGACGGTACGACCGTCCCGACGCTCGATTATCGGCCTGCTCGCGGCGGTTCCGCTCGCCGGCGCGGGCATCCTCGTGGCGTCCGAGGACGCCGACGCCAATGCCGACGCCAACGCCCGTCCGGACGGATCCGGCGTCCCGAAGGACCTGCGCCCCGGCGGTGCGTACGACCGGCTGATCACCCGGCTGGCCGCCGAGGACCGGTTCTCCGGCACGGTGCTGCTGGCCCACCGGGGGCGGCCGGTCCTGACCCGGTCACACGGCATGGCCGACCGGGTCCGCGCGATCCGCAACGGGCCGGACACCGTGTTCAACCTCGCCTCGATCAGCAAGCCCTTCACCGGCCTGGCGATCGCCGGACTCGCCCACCGGGGCAAGGTCGCGTTCCAGGCGACCGTGGGGGCCTATCTCGACGGCTTTCCCGCCGAGATCGCCGACCATGTGACGATCCATCAACTGCTCACCCACACCTCCGGCGTCGGCCGACCCCCGCTGGGCAGCGACGGCCCGCCGGCCGACTGGGACAGTTTCGACAAGGTGCTGGAGGGCACGCTCGCCGCCGTCCGCGCGACACCGCCGCGGTTCGCGCCCGGCACCCGGTACGAATACACCAACGACGAGTACTGGGTGCTGGGGGCCATCGTGGCCAAGGTCTCCGGCATGTCGTACGTCGACCACATCCGGCGCCACGTCTTCGAACCGGCCGGCATGACCCGCGCAGCCTTCCACGGCAAGCCCGACCTGCCGTCCGTCGCCGACCTCGCCCACCCGTACTGGACGCAACCCTCCGGCCCCCGTATCGACGCCTCGACGAGCCCGTTCTTTCCGTACACTAACGGCCCCGCGGGCGGCGCCTACGCGACCGCGCCCGACCTGCTCGGCTTCGCGCGTGCCCTGACGGCGGGCCGCCTCCTCTCCCCGGCGCTCACCGACCTGGTCACCACCGGCAAGGTCGCCCTGACCCCCGCGCAGCGGCCCGGTCCGCCGACCCAGGATCGTTTCCACGCCTATGGATTCGAAGACCTGATGGTCAACGGACAACGCCTGTGCGGGCATTCGGGCAGTGGACCCGGCATGGCGAATCAACTGGACATCTTCCCCGACCTGAATTGGGTGTCGATCGTGCTGGGCAACTACGACGACCGGATCGATCCCATCGTCGAATTGGGGCGAAAGCTGATCACGGCGTAGTCGGCGCGCCTGCCTGCCGCCGGCCGCTCGCCGCTGCCGCTTCAGGCCCCCGCTTCCCGCTTCCCGCTTCCCGCTTCCCGTCCAGGCCACCATCCGCACCGCATCAGCGCGACGAAAGGCGAGACCGAACCATCATGACCTCCACTCGACGAAGGATGCTCGGCGTACTGGGCGCGGCCCCACTCGCCGCGGGAACCGTGCTCGGCGCCGAGGGCACGGCGCGAGGCGACACCCGGGCCGATCGGGACACCCGATCCCCCGGCCCGATCCCCGAGGGACTCCGGCCGGGGGGCGAACTCGACAGGTTCGTGGCGAACCTGGCGGCCAGGGACGAGTTCTCCGGCACCCTGCTGATCACCCGACGCGGCCGGACCGTGCTGTCCCGGGCCTACGGCATGGCCGACCGGCGACGCGACGTACCGATCACACCGGACACCCTCTTCGCGCTCGCGTCGGTGACCAAGCTGTTCACCGCCGTCGCGGTCGCCCAACTCGTGCAACGGGGCCGACTCTCCTACGCGTCGACCGTGGGCACCTACCTCGACGGCCTGCCCGCCGAGATCGCCGACCACGTGACGCTGCATCACCTGCTCACCCACACCTCGGGCCTGGGCAACCATCAGCAGGCGCCGGGATTCGAGGAGGCCGCGGCCACGTGGACCACGGCCGACCAAGTCATGGACGGCACGCTCGACTTCATCCGCAGGATGCCGTTGTCCTTCGCGCCCGGCGCCGCGAACCTGTACAGCAACTCCGGGTATCACCTGCTCGGAACCATCGTGGCCCGCGTCTGTGGCCGGTCCTGGTTCGACTACGCCCGCGAACGGATCTTCCGCCCGGCGGGCATGGCCGACACCGACTTCGTCACCGCGCCCCGTTGGCGCCGCGACCCGGGCATCGCCCACCCGTACGTCAAGCAGCCCTCGGGAGAGCGCGTCGACGACGTCGCGGGACGGGTGTTCATCGGTACACCGGCCGGGGACGCGTTCTCCACCGCCTCGGACATGGACCGCTTCGCCCGAGCCCTACTCCGCGACAAACTGCTCGCCCCGCCGTTCACCCGAACCCTCCTCGGCGGCAAACTCCCCTTGGGGCCGCCCACTTCCGGCCCACCGCCGAAGGACCCGTCGCCCACGGGCCCGTCCCCCACCGGTCCGGCCGACCCGCCTCCCGGCGGAGGCGACCCCCGCCCACAGGCCATGTTCCAGTGCTACGGGCCGATCGGCGCGGTGCTCGCCGACCGGTGGACGTTCGGCCACGGCGGCGGTGCCCCGGGTGAGTCGACCGGCATCGAGATGTTCCCGCACGGCGAATGGGTGATCGTCGTGCTCAGCAACTACGACCAGGACACGGTGCGTCCCGTCGTCGGCATGGCCCGCCGTCTCGTCGCCGTCGCCGGATAGGGCTTGTCTTCGATCTCCCGCCCCGGCCGACGTACCGGCGATCCGGGGTCGACTTCGCTTCGAGTACATACGGTGGCGAGTTGCTCACACCTGCCTTGGCTCGTGCCGGGCGACGACTCCGATCACTCACTGAGCGGCGACGCGCGCGGCGCCCCGAGCGGGCCGGCCGGCGCCGGGCCCGTCCGGGGCCTCCGGATGGATCAGGCGCTACCCATGCCGATGCCGTTGTCGGAGTCGAGAGCGTGGGTCGCCGCGGCCGCGACGGCGGCGGTGAGGCCGGGCTGATCCGGTGCCGGAAGGAGCGCGTCCGGCGGCGTGCCCTCGACCAGCGCGTGCACCGCGGCCACCCGTGCGCGCGCGGTGATCGGCCGCCGGGTCGTGGTGGCCGCGGTGAGCAGCCCGGGCAGCGCGTGTAGCGGGCGGGGACCGGTGGTGGCCGCCGCGAAGCGTGGTGGCGCCTCGGGCCGGGCGCGCAGGATCGGGACCTGCTCCGGCGGTGTGGCCAACCCGGTGAGGTCGACGATCAGATCGGCCTCGGCGGCGATCGCGCGCAGGTTCCCGCCACCGGGGCCGAAGGGGTCGAACAGGGTCAGGTCGGCGATCCCGGAGGCGATCAACAGCCCGGCCAGATCCCCGCCGCGCGCCGGGTCCACCAGGACCACCCGGCCGCTCGACGGCCGCACACCCCGATTGCTCAGGGCGTTGATCGTCGCGGCGGCGATCGCGACGGCGAGGCCGTCGTTGAGGGTGTCCAGCAGGAGCAGCGGCGGGGTGGCGCCCAGGATCGCGCGGGTGGTGAGCACGTGCTCCGGGCGGGTGTGCACCAGCACGGCTGCCGCGAAGCCGGGGGCGAGCAGCCGTACCGCCTGCGCGATGTCCTCGACGTGCGGCGTCGCGATGGGCAACGGGAAGACGTCGAGCCCGGTGGCCCGGCGCAGGTGTACCGCCTGGGATTCGAGGGCCGGCAGCGCGGCGTCGGCGGGCAGCGCGTCGAAGTCCAGGACGGCGCTGGCATCGCTGATCAGCGCGACGCGGTGCCGGCGCCCGGTGTAGTCGTCGGTGTGTTCGGGGTGTGCCGCCAGGTGCGAGACGACGCGGCGATCCGCGTCGGCGTCGAGCAGGGCGATGTCGTGGCCGGTGGTGGTGGCCGCGCACACGCGCAGCGTCAGTTTGCCGGTGGAGGCGGCGACGAAGACGGGATCCTGGGTGAGCAGCAGGTCCGTGCCCAGGCGTCGGGTCAGGGTCCGGGTGAGCCAGGCCAGCGTCCGGGGACCGTCGGCGTCGAGGGTGATCCGACAGGTGCCCATGGCGTCCGGTTCGTCGATCCGACTCGTCACCGTGCCGGGGGCTTCGGCCAGTACGCCCGCGACCGCGGCGGCGGCACCGGGCGGCACGTGGATCCGCACGCTGAAGGCCGGGTTGGTGGCGGGATGCCTGGGTCCGGACATGTCGCGGTTCACCACGGCAACGCCCGCGATCGCCGGCCGGTCGGCACGCGCGCCGTTCGGGGCGGCGTGTGCCCGGTGGTGTCGGATGTGTCCCGCCGGTCGTTCATGGCGCGGATTCCCCTCCGACTTCCCGCGGATCGAGCAGGTGCTTACGTTAACAAGTCGCGCGCTGAGGCCCAGCGTAGTGCGGCCTGCCCGGGGCAGGTCGCGGGGTGGGTCGCAAGGGGCCGCGGGGACGGCTCGGAGGCCGGGCTCCGGATCGGCTCCCGATGGGTCGGGGCTCCCGGTGGGTCAGGTCCTCGTACAGCGACCGCCGAGGAAGGTGTGGCCCGGGTCGACGCCTTGCGCTCGCAGTTCGCGGAAGGGGTCGACGAAGAAGTGCACCGAACCCGCGCAGTGGTAGGTCGCGGAGGGGGTGGCGACCGTGTCGTCGCCCGCAGCCCGGGCCCGGTCGCACGCGTAGGCCACCACGATGTCCGGCCCGTCGGTCACCGTGCCGGCGCAGACGATCGGGATCGCACCGGGAGCGGCGTCGGCCGCACCCGGGCCGAGTACGGCGGCGCTGCCGACCAGCAGCCCGGCGACCGTGGTGATGCGGGCCAGGAAGGTCATGTCGCGTCCTTGTCGAGAGGCGTGTCGCCGATCGGGCGCGCACTCCGCCGCCGCGGCGGGTGCCTGCCGTACACGCGGCGACCGGCGGGAAACCTCTTCAGTATCGGAGCGCGCTTTCGTCCGGATCGCCCCGACACGGCCTTGTCACCCGTCCGAGGCGGGCGACGGTGGCGCCTCGGGCCCGCTTCGGGTTGCCGGAAACACATCGGACTGCTCGTCGCGGGCGCCGCCGCAACCCTGCTGCCGCTCGCCGGCGCTACCTCGGCGAGCGCCGCGGGCGAGTTCCACATCCGAGGCGTGTACTACACGCAGGCCCAGTGCCACGCGGCGGGCCAGGCGGGCTATGAACTGTGGGGCCCGAGCTTCTTCTGCGCCGACGGCCCGCAAGGGCTGATCTACCTGTACACGCACTGATTCGTACCGGCGGATTCGTACCCGGTGTGAGGTCGGCTACTTGTCCCGGGGAAGCGTGTTCAGGAAGGTCTTGACCGTGTCGATGGGGATCGCGAAGCCGATGCCGACGCTGCCCGCCTCGGTGCCGGTGCCCGTGTCGGGAGTGGCGCTGTAGATGGCCGAGTCGATGCCGATGACCCGGCCGGAGAGGTCGACCAGCGGTCCACCGGAGCTACCCGAGGTGATCGCGACGTCGGTCTGGATCGCCGGGTAGGTCAGTGTGTCGGTCCCGCCGGTCGCGACGGGCGAGGTACTCGAACCGCTCCCGTCCTCGGACGAGCCGACCGCGCTGTCCCCCGACACGGTGACCCGGCGGTCGAGTGCACTGATCACTCCGGAGGTGACGGTCCCGGTCAGGCCCAGGGGTGAGCCGAAGGCGACCACCTCGTCCCCGACCCGTGCGGAGCCCGAGTCGCCGAGGGTCGCCGGGGTGAGACCGGAGACGCCGGTGACCCGCACCACGGCGAGGTCGTGCGCGCTGTCGGCGGCCACCACACCCGCGGGGGCGGTCCGGCCGTCGGCGAACGCGACCGTGACGGTTCCCGCGTTCGCCCCGGCCAGGACGTGGTTGTTGGTCAGGATCCGGCCATCGGTGTCCAGGACCAGGCCCGAGCCGGTGACCGAGCCGCGACGTGTGGTCACCCGCAGCTCCACCACACTCGGCTGGACCGCGGCGGCCACCGCGGACACCGGCGCCGCCGCGTCGGTGTCGGCCGCGGTCCGCGCCGGCGCGCCGATGGCCACCGGTGACCCGCCGTCGGATCCACCGAAGCGGTGTACGGCGGTCGCCCCGGCGAGCCCTCCGAGCAATCCGGCCGCCACCGCCGCGGCGACCAGGGCGACCGAGGCCCGGCGGACCCGCCGACCGGACGGCCGGTGCCGGCCGGCTTCCGGCGGCGGTACCCGGGGCAGCGGCGGGATCGTCGGCACCGCGTGCTCGTCCCCCGACGGGACCGGGCCGGAGCGAGTCGACATGGGTTCGGGAGTCCTTGCCTCTTCTGTCGTCATGCTCACGACTGTCGGACGTGTGCATGAAGAAAGACTGAGAGCAGCCTCGGAATCGGCGCAGAACCGTTCGCGGATCCGACCCGCCCACCCGCCCGAGCCTTGGACCCGGCCGCGGGCCGCCTCGGGTCAGCTGCCGCCGTACCGCGCCCGCAACAGGTCGACGACGTCGATGTCGTCGAACAGACCGGAGCGACCGGCCACGGTCCACGTGGTGTTGCCGAAAACCTCCAGCATCATCAGGCAGCCGGAGAAGTCGTCCACGCTCAGTTGCTCCGGGATCAGCAGGTCGCGGGATTCGGCGGCCACGACGAGCAACTCCTCGACCCATTCGAGTCCGCCCGCGAATTCCTTCAACTCGCGCCAGGACATCAGGAATCCGACCTGAGAGGCCAACACGAGCTCGTTCGCCCGGCCGGATCTCGACTCCCACGGCATGGTCCCGATGCCGATGCATTCCAGCACGCTCCACTGCCAGTCGTTGTCCGGGACGACCTCGACCAGTTCCGCCAGGCGGATGTGGAAGCCGGTTCCCCAGAGCGGGAATTCGGTCTCGTTCATCGCGTGTGCACTCGCTCCCGTGACATGGTGGGCCCGTACCGCCGGGTCGTGTCGGTCGGTGTTCGAGGGTGGGATCAAAGGTGCGGACGGGCCGACGCGTGCGCCCGACGAGGTGGCGCGGACGGCCGGCGCGGGCGCGGGTTCGCTCATCCGTCGCCTCGCACGCCGCGCCCGCCGCGCGCGCCGGCGTGCGGATCCTCGGCGAGCGCCGATTCCGGGGCCGCATGGCGTGGCTCGCGGGTGCCGTTCCCCGGCGCGAACCCCCCGTCCAGGTGTCGCGCGAGCCGTTCGCCCTCCAGGTCGATGTGCGGCAGGTACCGGTGCAGGAGGCCGGGCAGCCACCAGGCCCGGTGGTCGAGGATCGCCATCACGGCCGGGACCAGCGTCATCCGCACCACGAAGGCGTCGAACAGGACACCGATCGCCAGCGCGAAGCCCATGCCCTTGACCACCGCGTTCTCGGACAGCACGAAGGATCCGAACACCGAGACCATGATCAGCGCGGCGGCGGCGACCACCTTCGCACTGTGCGCGTAGCCCACCCGCAGGGCCTCCCGCGCGGGCCGGCCGCGGGTGTACTCCTCCCGCATCCGCGAGACCAGGAACACCTCGTAGTCCATCGCCAGGCCGAACAGGATGCCGATCACCAGGATCGGCAGGAAGCTCACGATCGGGCCGGTCCCGTCGAGACCGACCAGGCCGGACAGCCAACCCCATTGGAAGACCGCGACGACCGCGCCCAGCGCGCCGACCACCGACAGCAGGAACCCCAGGGCCGCCTTCACCGGCACCACGATCGAGCGGAAGACCACGGTCAGCAGCAGGATCGCCAACCCCATCACCACCAGGCAGTACACCGGCAGCGCGGACGCGAGTTTGGCGGCCACGTCCAGGTCGACCGCCGTGCTGCCGGTGACGTCGATCCGGGTCCCGGTGAGCGCGGCGATCGGGTCCCGCGCCCGGCGGATGTCGTCGAGGAGATCCTGGGTGTGCGCGGAATCGGGCCCGGCCGCCGGGATCACCTCGATCATCACGGTGTCGCCGGTCGCGTTCGGCACCGGCGCCGCGACCGAGGCCGTGTGCGGCAGTGCGGTCACCCGCCCGGCGATCTGCTCGGCGGCGGGCCCGACGTTCATCGTCGAGCCCTGCACGACCACGATCAGCGCCCCGGTGTAGCCGGGGCCGAAGCCCGCGTCGATCAGATCCTGCGCCCGCACGGCGGTGCTGTCGCCGCGGTCCTTGGGCAGGCCCAGGCGCAGGTCCAGGGCGGGCAGCGCGCACAGGGCCAGGCCCGCGACGCCCAGGGGCAGGACCACCCACCGCCGGCGCGTCACCGCGTGCGCCCAGCGCAGGCCGGCCGACGCCGGCGCGCCGGGCCGCCTGCCCGACCGCCCCTTCCACTGCCCGCCCGACCGCCCACCCGGCCGCCCACCCGGCCGCCCGCCATCGGCTCGATCCGCCGACCGGCGCAGCACCGGGATCGAACTCGCGGCCACCCGCGTGCCCAGCACGCCCAGCAGCGCCGGCAGCAGGGTCAGCGCGACCAGGACGGACACCACCACGGTGCCGGCAGCGCCCACCCCCATCACGGTCAGGAACGGAATGCGCACCACCGCGAGCGCGGCCAACGCGATCACCACGGTGGCGCCGGCGAAGACCACGGCGGTCCCGGCGGTGCCCACCGCGCGTCCCGCCGACTCCTCCGGCGCCATGCCGCCCCGCACCTGATCGCGGTGTCGGGAGACGATGAACAGCGCGTAGTCGACGCCGACCGCCAGGCCCAGCATCATCGCCAACGTCAGCGAACTGCTGTCCATGGTCACGAACCGACTGCCGGCGAGCACGAGCAGGACGCCGACCGTCACCCCGATCAGCGCGGTGACCAGCGGGATGACCGCGGCGCGCAACGAACGGAAGACGAACACCAGCACGCACAGCGTCACGAACAGGCCGGCGATCTCGCCGACGCCGAACGGGGCGGGTTGCTCGACGAACACATCCCCGCCCAGTTCCACCGTCAGGCCCGACGCCCGGGCTCGCTCGGCGATGTCCTCGATCGCGTCGCGTGTGCCCGCCGGGACGTCCTCGGCCGGTTCCTCGGTGAAGGTCAGGGTGGTGATCGCGGTGCTGCGGTCGGCCGAGACGGCGCCCGCGTCGTACGGGTCCTCGGCCGAGGCCACCCCGCGTACGGCCGCGGCCGCGCCGGTGGCGGCCAGTACCGTCCGCCGCGCCGGGTCGGCGGTGATCGTGCTCCCCTCCGCCGCGCGGAAGACGATCCGTCCCTCCGCTCCGTCTGCGGTGGGGAATCGGGCCTCCAACACGTCGAGGGAGCGTTGCGACTCGGTGCCCGGAATGTTGTTCTGCGACGCGAAGGGCCGCATCAGGGTGATCGCGGCGGCGGCGGCGAGCAGCAGGATCGCCAGCCACCCGGCGATGACGAGGCGGCGGCGCCGATAGGCGAAGCGGCCCAGGCGATACAACAACGTGGACATCACGAACTCCCGGACGGTGCGCTGCTTGTAGCGGGGCGGATCGGCCTTGGCCACGCTAGGAGCCGACTCGGCCCGACCACCGCGATCCGGCCCGCAGACGGGGCCATTCACACGCAACTCCCATAGAACGGACCCCAGTTCGTAGGCCACGCTGGAGAGGTGCGGGCCGCCGCGCCGGCGCCTGCGGAGGTCGGGGCCCGGGTACGGTGCCGACGGGGGCGCGGCGCACCGTAGTGTTCGCGGCGATCACGCCCACCGACCCCAACCCACCCGCCGCACCCGGCGGAGCGCGTCGCGAGGAAGGCACCGATGAGCATCCCGGATCCGCAGGCCGGCCCACCAGCGACCCACGACCGGGGCCGCCTCCTGGTCGTCGACGACGAACCGGCGATCGTGGACACCGTCGCCCGGTTCCTGCGCTTCGTCGGCTACGACGTGCGCACCGCCGCCACCGGCCTTCAGGCGCTCACCGTCGCCCGGGACTTTCTGCCCGAGTTGATCCTGCTCGACGTCATGCTCCCCGACGGCGACGGCTTCGAGGTGCTGCGCCGACTGCGCTCGGACGAACTCCAGGTCGCGGTGGTCTTCCTTACCGCGCGCGACACCCGCAAGGACGTGGTCCGCGGCCTGACCGCCGGTGGCGACGACTACATCACCAAGCCGTTCGGCCTGGACGAGGTCACCGCGCGCGTGGAGGCGGTGCTGCGCCGCACCCGGCGCGCGGCACCCGGTGGCGACGTCCTGCGCGTCGCCGACCTCGAACTCGACGCCGCCGCCCACCAGGTGCGCCGCGCCGGACGCCCCATCGACCTCTCGCCGACCGAGTTCCGGCTGCTGCGCTACCTGATGCTGCATCCCGACCACGTGTTGACCCGGGCCCGCCTGCTGGAGCACGTGTGGTCCTACGACTTCAACGGCGACGACACGGTGGTGGCCACCTACATCAGCTATCTGCGCCGCAAGATCGACGACGGCCAGGGCACACCGCTGATCCACACCCGTCGCGGGGTCGGGTACTGCCTGCGCACACCGCCGTGCTGAGCCTGCGGCCCAGGATGCGCCGGCAACCGCTGCGCCGGCGCCTGGTGATCGTGCTCGTCCTGGTGTGCACCGTGGTGCTCAACACCTGCGCGGCGGTGACCGTGGGCGTGCTGCGGGACTCGCTCTTCGACCGTCTCGACAACCAACTCGACACCACCGTCGCCGCGTTGCGCGCCCTGGACCAGCGTGAACGCAACAACCAGCGGTTGGGCCTGGATCCGGGCATCTGGCTGAAGTACCCGGGCGGCCTGCGCGTGGCCCTCGCCGCCCCCGGCCGCCGCCCGCCGCAGGGCCCGGGGCCGAGGCTGACCGGCGTCCTGCCGCCCACCGGCAGCACGGTCACCGCGCCCTCGGCCGAGCCCGGGTCCGGTGAGAAATTCCGGGTTCGCGTCCAGGACCTGACCGACGGGCGCACCGCACTGGTCGCGCTGAGCACCAACGATGCCGAACGGGCCGCCGACCACGCGCTGTACGTGGTGCTGATCACCGTCGGCATCGCCCTGCCGACCCTGGGCCTGCTCGGCGCGCTGTTCGTCCGGCGCGAACTACGGCCGCTGGAACAGGCCGCCCAGGTCGCCGACTCGATCGCGGCGGGCGACTACGGGCGGCGGGTACGCAATCCGCTGATCGGCCCGCGCACCGAGGTCGGCCGACTGGCCATCGCCATCGATCGTATGCTCGACCAGATCCAGGCCGCGTTCACCGCCCGGGACACCTCCGAGGAACGCCTGCGCCGCTTCGTCGCCGACGCCTCCCACGAACTGCGCACCCCGCTCCAGTCGATCGGCGGATACACCGAGTTGTACCAGCGCGGCGCGCTTCCGGACCGGGCCTCGGTCGACGACGCGGTGTCCCGGATGCGGGCCGAGATACGGCGCATGAACGGCCTCGTGGAGGCCCTGTTGCTGCTCGCCCGCCTGGACGAGGAACAGGACACCGACCTCGAACCCGTGGACCTGGCCCGGGTCGTGGCCGACTCCTGCCGCGACGCGGCCGCGGTCGAACCCGCCCGGCCGCTGACCCATGCCGCCACCGCGTCCACGGCGGAGGTATTGGTCCTGGGCGACGAGGACCGCCTGCGGCAGTTGGTGGCCAACCTGCTCGGCAACATCCGCATGCACACCCCGCCGGACGCCCCGGCCGCGGTCGAACTGCGCCGTACGGGCGATCACGTGGAACTGACCGTGCGCGACGCCGGCCCGGGCATACCGGCCGCCGATCTCCCACACGTCTTCGACCGCTTCCACCGCGCGGACAAGAGCCGCAGCCGCGCCCAGGGCGGCAGCGGCCTGGGCCTGTCCATCGTGGCGGCCATCGTCGACATGCACCACGGCAGCATCCACATCGGCCCCGCCGCCGATCGGGGCACCGTGGTCAGGGTCCGCCTCCCCGCCCTCGGCGACACCCGTTCGCCTCCCGCGTCGGCATGACCGACGTCGACGTCGCTCACGGGCCGGTCCTCTTCCCGAGCGTCGATCGAGTGGCCGTGGCGGGCACGCCGCGGGTCGTTCCGTAGGGCAGTACCGCGTGTACCGCCCAGCCGCCGTCGGGGCCGGGGCCGATGTCGAGCCGGCCGCCGAGCATCGCGACACGCTCGCGCATGCCGATCAGGCCGTGGCCCATTCCGTCGCCCGGCGCCTGCGCGCCCCGCCCGTCGTCGCTGATGCGCACCTCCAGCGCGTCCCCGCGGTACCCGACCAGGACCTCGGCGCCGGCCGTCGGACCGGCGTGCTTGCGGGTGTTGGTCAACGCCTCCTGGATGATCCGGTACGCGGTGAGCGCGACGGTCCGGGACGGGTCGATCGGCTCGCCCTCCACGACCACCCGCACGGACAGGCCCGCGCGGCCGACCTGGTCGACGAGATCGTCCAGGTGGCGCAGGCTCGGCTGCGGGACCAGGCCCTCGGTCTCGTTCTGCGCGCGCAGCACCCCCAGCAGTCGGCGCATCTCCACCAGCGCCTCGCGTCCGGTCTTCGCGATCGTTTCCAGGGCCTCGCGGGCCTTGTCGGGGGAGGTGGCGATGGCCCGGCTCGCACCGTCCGCCTGCACCACGATCACCGAAACGTTGTGCGCCACCACGTCATGCAACTCCCTTGCGATCCGCGAGCGTTCGGCCGCAGCGGCGATCAGCGCCTGCTGGTCCCGCTCGAACTCCAGCCGGGTCGCTCGCTCTTCGAGTTCGGCGTAATAGGCGCGGCGGGTCCGCATCGAGTCGCCGAGCACCCAGGCGATGCCGAGCGTGATCGCGATGAAGGTATACACGAACGCGCCTTCGCGCACGTCCGGATTCACGCTCGTGCCCCAGCGCGCGAAGTAGAGCCCGGGCACCGCGAACACGCAGACCAGAGCGAGCCGCACCCGGCGCGGCGAGCCGATCTTCGCCGCCGTGTACAGCACCATCGGCACCGCGATGCTCGTCATCATGATCTCCGAGCTCACCACGAGCTGGCCCGCGCTGCCCAGCATCACCAGCCCGAACGCGGTCCGGGGCCGCACTCGGCGCAGCGTCGCGCCCAGCCCGTGGAGCACGATGAGAACCCACAGCCCGTACCGGACCCGGCCGGCCGGTGTGGTGTCGTCGTCGTGGACCTGAGCGGCACTCAGCAACAACACCGGCAGCATGATCATCGCGTCCACGACCAACGGGTGCCCGCGCAGCCAGGCGTAGATTCTTTGCACACCGGGACGCTACGGGCGGGGGCCCGCGCGGGCGTCATCCGGTGCGCCGAGCGGGCCCGTCGTCCCCAGGTCTCACCCTCGCGGGCGGTGCCTCCTTCCCACGCCCCCGGCGGATCCGGCCGAAGGCTGACGACACGGCACCACCGGCCACTCGGTGGCACCGCTCGCCCCGGGGCGAGCCGGTCTTCGAACGCACGTCGAGCCGCCCGCGAATCCGACGGGATGTCAGTCGAGTACGGCGGTGGCCTCCACCTCGACCAGCAGGTCGGGTTCGCCCAGGGCCGCGACGCCGAGCAGAGTGATCGGCTTGACCGGGTCGACGCCGAGTCTCGCGGCCGCCCGGATCACTCCCTCGCCCAGGAGCGGCATCTTGTCGGGGGTCCAGTCGACCACGTACACGGTCGGCTTCGCCACGTCGTCGAAGGATCCGCCGACACCGGCCGACACGGTGGCGCAGGCGGTTCCGGGTACGGCGAGCGTGCCGCCGTACCCGGACACCACGCGGGCGCGCCCTCGATACCGACCGGACGATGCCGAGACGGCCCGCCACCCCGGCAGGTTCGTCTCGGACGCGTTGCGAGCCACCTCCCGACACCTTGCCCGCGACCTCGGCGGGTTCCCACCCGTCGAGTGTCGCTCGCAACGTCTCCGGACGGATCGTCGAGCGCTCCTCCCCCATCCGACCATCGACTCCCGGCGTGACACGGGAATCACGGTCGCCCCCCAGGGCCGCAACGAAGTCGATCACGTTTGCGTGATCACCTCGTCACCACCCGTGAACACGACTTTAGGCCCCGGTCACGGCCGGGGAACAGGCGGCAAACAAGCCGGCCTTGCCGCCCGCGCCAACCGACACAAACCGTCGGTTGCCCGACTCGCGCACCCGGCCCGGTTCCGGGACCGCGGGTCGGTCGCGGCCGGATCGAAACGGCCCCTCGGGCGCCCGCCGGGGTCGGGACGCGCCGGCGCCGACACTCGCCCGGGTTGGCCGAATACCGCTGTACCACCGCATCGTTCGCGGAAGCAGAAGCGCCCGCCACGGCGTCGCCATGCCGCCGGCGCGTCACCGGTCACGGCCATGCGCCACGAATCAGCGCGGGGGAGCCAGGACCGGCGCCAGGACGGTGAGGGCATCGAGGATCCCGCGCGCGTCGGGGGTGTGCTCCGGGTCGACCAGCCACTGGAGCATCAGGCCGTCGCAGATCGCGATGAGCAGCGCCGGAATCGCCTCGGCGCCCGCCGGCGGCTCGACTCCCGAATCCGCGAACGCCCGGTCGGTCATGGCGCGTCCGGCCCGACGGGCGTCGGCGTATCCCGCGGCCAGGCGTTCGCGCAGCGCCGTCGAGCGCATGGCCGGCGCGAACGACTCGACACACGCGACCACCATCGGGCGCAGTTCCTCGAACGAATCGATCAACGCCACGAGCGCCGCGGCCAGTTGCGCACGAGGACCATCGGCGACGGCGGCCGACACCGCGTCCCGCACCCGGCGGGTCCACACCTCGAAGCACTGCCCGACCGCCTCCTCCAGAAGCGCGTCCACGCCGCCGAAGTGGTAGCCGATCGAGCCGAGGCTGGTTCCGGAGGCCTGCGCGATATCGCGTGCGGTGGTGTGCGCGTAGCCCTTCTCCCGCAGACAGCGCACGGCCCCGGCGAGGACTCGCTCCCGATGACTCCTGGACAGGGGCGACTTGGGCATCCCACCATGTTAGACAAGCGTGCAGCACGAATGTTCAGACTTCTCTCGGATCAGGAGCGAGTCGATGACGTCTGCCACCCCGCCGCCGGGTTCCCGGCTGCCGAGCTGGATCCAGACCGCGCTCTACCTCGCCGCCCCCGGCCGTTCGCTCCGGGCGGCTCGGCGTCGCCATGGGCCGGTCTTCCAGGCCAGGTTCCTCGGGTTCCCGCCGCAGACCTACGTCACCACGGCCGAACTGGCCCAGCAGGTCTACGCCGTCGACGCCGGCGGCGGCCGGGCCGGCGAGGTGCGCCGACAATTCCTGGAGGGCATGGTCGGTAGGAACTCGCTGCTCACGCTGGACGGCGACCCCTGGTGGCGGCACCGCAGACTGCTGAGCCCACCCCTGCACGGCAAGGCCATCGCCGACTACGGCGACGAGATCGCCCGAATAGCCGCCGAACACATCGCCGAGTGGCCGCGACACCGGCCGTTCGCGCTGCGCGACCGCATGCAGGAGATCACCCTGGAGGTGATCCTGCGGCTGGTGTTCGGGATCCGCGACAACGATCGTCTGGCCCGGCTGCGCACCGCCATCCCCGAACTGATCGAGGTAGGCGGCTCGCCGGTCATGCTGATGTTGCCGCCACGGGTTCGGGCCTGGACCCAGAGCCCACCGGCGACCCGGCTCGGCTTCCTGCCCACGACCCGATTCCAGCGCGCCCGCGACGCGGTGGACGCGATGTTGTTCGACGAGATCGCGCATCGCCGTACCGAACCGGTCCCCGGCGCCACCGACGTGTTGTCCCGGCTGTTGCAGGCTCGCGACGAGCAGGGCCGGCCGATGAGCGACCAGGAACTGCGCGACGAACTGATCACCATGCTCGAAGCCGGCCACGAGACCACCGCCACCGCCCTGGCGTGGACCTTCGAGCGCCTCCTGCGCACCCCCGCCGTCCTGGCCGAACTCCGCGAGGAGATCGACGACGGCCGCCACACCACCTACCTGGACGCCGTGGTCAAGGAGGCGCTGCGCTCGCGTCCCGTGGTGTACGAGGCCCCGCGCCTCCTGGACGAGCCACTCCAACTGGGCCGATTCCGGGTGCCCGCGGGCTCGTTCGCGTCGCCGGTGATCACCCTCATCCATCACGACCCCGAAGTGTTCCCGGAACCTTCCCGGTTCCGCCCCGAGCGCTTCCTCGGCCCCGACGCGGCCCGGGCACAACGAGCCTGGATGCCCTTCGGCGGCGGTCGTCGGTACTGCGTCGGCGCGCAACTCGCGGTCCTGGAAATGACGGTGATCATCCGTGAGGTGCTGACCCGCCTGGAGTTGACCGCCCCCGATCCGACCCCGGAACGGCCGCGGGCGCGGCACGTCACGCTCATCCCGGCCAAGCGCACCGTCGTGGTGGCCCGCCCCCGCGACAGCGCCGTTCCTCCCGAGGACCTGCCGGCCCGACGCGCCGTCACCGTGCGCCGCGAGGTCGCCGCCGCCCCCGCGGTCGTCTGGGCCGCGCTCGCCGACATCACCCGCATGGGCGAGTGGAGCCCCGAATGCACCGGCGGCAGTTGGCTCGGCGCCCGCCGTGAGCCCGTCGTCGGCGCCCGCTTCATCGGCACCAACCGCAAGGGTCTGCTGCGCTGGACCACGCGGTGCACCATCACCGACGCCCGCCCCGGCCGCGCCATCGCATGGGACACCCGGCTCGGCATCCCCCTCGCCCATTGGTCGTTCGTGCTCTCCCCGACCCCCACCGGCACCCTCGTCGAACAGACCTGGCGGGACCGCCGGGTGGGCCCGCTCGGCACGCTGATGACAGGCCTCTCCGAAGCGGCGCTGCGCACCGGCCCGCGCGCCGACCACAACGAACAGTCGATGCGCGCGACGCTGTCCGCGCTCGAACGGCACCTGAAGACGCAGTAGCCCCCGCCCCCGGCGTCGACCGGGAACAGGGGCTGCGTCGCGACATCGAGGGAAAGCCTCGTGCCGCGGGTTACTTCACCGGCTCCGGTGCTCCCGCACCGGGTCCCGCGTCACTTCACCGGTTCCGGTGCCGGCTCCGCGGCATCCTCGGACTCCCCCCGGGCCGCCGGTGGTTCGGGGTGTTTGACCGATTGCAGGAGCAGTTGTGCGACGTCGACGACTTGGAGGTCTTCCTTGGCGTCGCCGGCCTGCTTCCTGGCGTTGATCGAGTCGGTGAACATCACCAGGCAGAACGGGCAGGCGGTGGAGACGATGTCCGGTTTCAGGGAGAGGGCCTCGTCCATGCGCTCG